>USFO01000052.1 GCA_900553955.1 uncultured Oscillospiraceae bacterium | reverse complement strand
TTTACCGTCTTACGGCTTTTCTTTTGGTTACAAAAGAAAAGGGGTAAGTATCGCCGAGGTGACAAGCACGCAAAGAGATATTGTGGGGCAGTAAATTAGAGTAAACGCTATCATTGGTCGCCGATACAACCCCTCAGTCTTTTCGGCTTGTGAAACAAGCCGAAAAGCCAGCTCCCCTTACACAGGGGAGCCGAGATTCGCTCTGCAAATGTTCGCAGCAACCTTTACACAGTGGAGCCGGGATTCGCTCTGCAAACGCCCGCAGCGACCTTTACACAGGGAGTCGAGAACGCATATTATCACTTATCCGCACAGACCTCGGCGCTATGCGCTTTCCTAAACCGCACAAGTCCGGTGCGGTCGAGGGCGACCATCACCGCGGGGATGAACACGAGCTGGAGGATAATTCCGGGGACGGCGTTCGTAAAAGCGCCGGCAAAAAACGCCGCAAGGGTAAAGGCGCTGCCGGAAAGCCCCAGCAGAAGCGCCTGCACACAGCCCCAAACAAGCCGCCCGGCGAGCATGGCAATAATCAGCGAGCGGTAAAGGGCGATTATGCACTGCCACTTCGAGCGTTTGTATAGGAAGCCCGCCACCGCGCCGTAGGCAGCAAGCTCAAAGCTCATGGCGATTGCCGTGGGGAACATGGCGGGCATGAAGAATATTGCGGAGCGCATAACCGGCAGGATAAGCCCCACCGCAAGTCCGTATTGCCAGCCGCAGATAAGCCCGCAGAGGAACACCGGCAGGTGCATGGGCAAAAGCATTTTTCCGATCTGCGGAATTTGTCCGGTGAAGAACGGCAGCACAATTCCTATGGCAAGAAACATGGCGGAAAGTACAAGATTCTTAAGAGCGGAATGTTTCATAACGACCTCCGAAGCTGAAAA
This sequence comes from uncultured Oscillospiraceae bacterium, assembly GCA_900553955.1. Classification (GTDB taxonomy): domain Bacteria; phylum Bacillota; class Clostridia; order Oscillospirales; family Ruminococcaceae; genus UMGS1668. The sequence continues at coordinate 10,103 of USFO01000052.1, read as the reverse complement.
TATCATATCTATATTTTATTCATTTTGTGAAGCTTGTCAAGCAGTGGACAAAACATATGTTTTGTGCTAAAATTACAGCGGAAAGGGGGAGAGCGCCTTGAATGAAGCGGAAAAATATGTGAGGGAAAGGCTTTTTGCCATGCGGGATTTGGGCTATCGTGATTTTCATGCGAAGCTTGTTCCGAGCATAGATAAAGAAAAAATTATCGGGGTGAGAACCCCCGCGCTCAGGAAATTCGCAAGGGAATTTGCGAAAAGCCCCCTTGCGGCGGAGTTTTTGGCGGCGCTTCCCCATGAATATTACGAGGAAAACAACCTCCACGGCTTTATCATCGCCGGAATAAGGGATTTTGACGAATGTGCCGGGGAAATTTCCCGCTTTTTGCCCTATGTGGATAACTGGGCGACCTGCGACAGCCTTTCGCCGAGGGTGTTCGCCGAAAACAGGGCAAGGCTGCTCCCGCTTATTGACGAATGGCTCCGCTCAAGGGATACCTACGCCGTTCGATTCGGCATAGAAATGCTTATGAACCACTTCCTTGATGAGGACTTCAAGCCCGAATATTTGGCGAAGGTTGCTACGGTGAAAAGCGGCGAATACTATATCAATATGGCGGCGGCGTGGTACTTTGCCACTGCTCTTGCAAAGCGGTACGAGGAAACTCTGCCCCTCTTTGAGGGAAAACGCCTTGACGCTTGGGTTCACAACAAGGCAATTCAAAAGGCGTCGGAGAGCTTTCGCGTTACAAACGGGCACAAGGCGTACCTAAGAACGCTGAAAATAAAATAAATGCTTATATACTATAGTATAAACAAGCTTTGAGCACGGAGGGCTTTTTCGGCGCTCAAATTAAGATAAAACAAAGTTCACAAAATCTCCCTTGTATTTTTGATATGCGGGTGTAAGATTATTATGAGAAAAACTGTGAAAGGCGGCGGCAGAATGGAACTCAATTCACCGATAACGGCACTCGGCGGCGTGGGCGCAAAACGCGCGGCGCTGTATGCAAAGCTCGGAATAGCGACGGTCGGCGACCTTTTGGAGCACTATCCCAGACGGTACCTCGACCTCACCGGAAATATGAGCATTGCCGAGGCGAGCACCGAAGCGCCCTGCGCCGTGCGTGCCACGGTCACGGCAAAAAGCACGGTGAAGCTTGTTCGCCGGGGGCTTACGGTGGCAAAGGTGCGGGCGACGGATATGACGCAGGATTTGCTGATTACCTTTTTTAACGCAAAATACACCGTGGATTCCCTTGAGGTGGGAAAGGAATATATCTTTTTCGGGGATTTCGTGAGAAGAATTTCCGGCGGAGAGATGAATTCCCCCAGCGTGCTTTCCGCGGAGGAAAGCGGCTTTATACCGCAGTACCCGCTGACGGAGGGACTTTCCTCGAAGATGGTCACAACCCAGATGAAAGCCGCCCTTGCGGGCTGCATTGACAAGGTGCCGGAAACCCTGAGCACCGCCGTGCTCAAAAAATACGACCTGTGCTCAAAGGGCGAAGCGCTGTGCTCAATTCACTTTCCGAAGAACGCCGCCGACCTTGAAAGGGCGCGCCGCCGGGTGATTTTTGAGGAGCTTTTCGACTTCTCCCTTGCCATGAGCGTCACCAAGGGCAAGGCGCGAAGCGCAAACGGCAGGGCTTTTTCCGCCTTGAGCACGGCGGCTTTTGAGGAAAAGCTCGGCTTTGAGCTTACCGGTGCTCAAAAAAGAGTCATAGCCGAGTGCAAAAAGGATATGAGCACCGCCGTTCCCATGAACAGACTTATTCAGGGGGATGTGGGCAGCGGAAAAACCGCCGTTGCCGCCGCCTGTATGTATATTGCCGCAAAGAGCGGTTTTCAGAGTGCGATTATGGCTCCCACGGAGGTGCTTGCGGCACAGCACGCGGCAACTTTGGAGAGAATGCTTGCACCCTTCGGAATAAAGGTGGGGCTTTTGACCGGCTCCATGAAGCAGTCGGAGAAAAACGCGGTGAAGTTCGCACTGAAAAGCGGCGAAATCTCCGTACTTGCGGGAACCCACGCCATAATACAGGAGGATGTGGAGTTCGCAAAACTCGGACTTATCGTGACGGACGAGCAGCACCGCTTCGGGGTGCGGCAGCGTCTTGCTTTGAGCCAAAAGGGGGGCGCGCCCCACACAATAGTTATGTCCGCAACGCCCATTCCCAGAACGCTGGCGTTCGTGCTCTACGGCGACCTTGATATATCAATACTTGACGAAATGCCGAAGAACCGCCTTGGGGTGAAAACCTACCTTGTGGGGCAGGATATGGAGCAGCGGGTGTTCGCCTTTGTGCGGAAGTTCGCAAAGCAGGGGCTGCAAAGCTATATAGTATGCCCGCTTGTGGAAAACGAGGAGGACGGCTTGCCGCTGGAGGCAGCCGCCGACCTTGCAAAGCGTATTGCGGAAAAGGAGCTTTCCGACTGCCGAATCGGGCTGCTTCACGGGCGTATGCGTCCGGCGGAAAAGGAGCAGGTCATGCGCGCCTTCGCCGAAAACGAAATACAGGTGCTCGTTTCCACCACGGTTATAGAGGTGGGAGTGGATGTGCCGAACGCCGTCTGCATGGTCATAGAAAACGCCGAACGCTTCGGCTTGAGCCAGCTTCATCAGCTTCGGGGAAGAGTGGGCAGAGGAACCGAGCAGAGCTACTGCGTGCTTATCGCCGGAAAAACAAGCCCCGAAACCAAGCGCCGGCTCGAGGTGGTGGCAAAGACCTCCGACGGCTTTAAAGTTGCGGAGGAGGATTTGAGGCTCCGCGGACCCGGAGACTTTTTCGGCTTCCGCCAAAGCGGAGTCCCCATGCTCAAAATGGCGGATATGATGAGCGACGTCGCCCTGCTCGAAAGTGCGAAGAACGCCGCGGCAGAGCTGCTTGAAAGCGACCCGACCCTCGAAAAGCCGGAGAATGCCGTCCTCGCCGCAAGACTCGAAAAGCTGCTTCGGGAAGCGGCGCTGTAATGCGGAATTAGGAATTAGGAATTAGGAATTAGGAATGAGGAATAACACACAGGGGTAATGCTGAACGTTCTCGGCTCCCCTGTGCTCGGAAGGCTAACTGAGTGCGTTGGCGCGGGAGCGCCCTCGCCTCCCTCTGAGGAGGGAGGTGGCACGGCGTATAAAGGATTAAAACGCCGTGACGGAAGGAGAGATACACCGAGTATGTGCGAAAGCACTTGATATAGACAAGAGTAAAAGTAAATGACCGCTTTTTCGCTCCGTGCTCGTCTACACCTTGATGTAAGCAGCTCCCTCGCGTTATCTCTCCCTCAGTCAAGCCTTAAAAACTGAAAGGCTTGACAGCTCCCTCCTCAGAGGGAGCCGAGGCGGCTGCCGCCGCAAAGTCACAGATTTGCCACTGCTCGGCACAGAGAAGCCGAGATTCGCACTCAGTTCACCGTGGTGTATTTAACTCCGCACTTGTTTTATTCACATATTTATTATATAATAATATTTTAGCACGCCGCGGGGAGGCGAAAAAGAACCCCCGCAGGGTGGAAAATCCGCCACATGCCGCCCCTTTGCGGGCAGTACATTATGTTTTTGGGAGTAAAAAATGAAAGAAGTAAAAAACACATCCGACCTTGTAAAAATGGCGCTCTTTGTCGCCATAATCATCCTGCTCTCGGTAACTCCGCTGGGCTACATTCACCTCGGCGTAATCAACGCAACTACCATTCAAATTCCGGTCATCATCGGCGCAATTCTCTTCGGCTGGAAAAAAGGCGCATTCCTCGGCGGCGTGTTCGGCATAACCAGTATGATTAAAAATACCGTTCAGCCCAACGCCACATCATTTGTGTTCTCGCCCTTTGTTCCTGTGTTCGGAAAAGACAAGGGCAGCCTTTTCGCCATTGTGGTCTGCATAGTTTCCAGAGTTATGATAGGCGTTGTGGCAGGCTTGTTATTCAAGGCTCTTTCTAAAACAAAGCTGAGCAAGGCGCTTTCCGCCGGAGTATGCGGCTTTTGCGGCGCTTTGACGAACACCATACTTGTTATGGGCGGAATTTATCTGTTCTTTGGAAGAAGCTATTCCGCCGCAAAGGATCAGGCATATGAAACCCTTATCGGAACGGTTATGGCTACCATAACCGGTATAGGCATCACCGAAGCCCTTGTTTCCGCGGTAATCAGCGCGGCGGTTTGCGTTCCGCTGTTCAAATACATGAGCAAAAAAGACTGATTCGGCGCAAAAAAACGCGAAAGGAGCCTGCACCATGGCGAAAAAGGAAAAAAACGAATTTTCTGCGGCAAGGAAGAAGCGCCGCTTCAAAATTGCGATGCTCCGCACAAAAAAGTTCATCGGCGCAGTGCTCGCCCTCGCGATAGTGTGCGTTGCGGTGTGGCTTTTTGTTAAAGAGGACGTCGCCGGAATTATCGGCGACCGAATCGCCGCGTCATCCTCCTCCGGAGCTTCCATGCCGGTGGAAATCGCCGGAACCTCGGTGAAGGAAACCTTCACCATCGGCGATAATGTGGGCGTGCTCACCGACGGAAATGTGGCGCTCTACGCGAAAAACGGCAAGCAGCTGCTTTCCTACACCCACGGCATGACCGACCCCATCGTGAAAGCCGCCGGGCGGCGCTTTCTGCTTTACGACAGGGGCGGAACGAAGCTTGTGGTGCGTATGCGCGACAAGGTTCTGTTTGAAAAAGAGTTCGATTACAAAATTATAAGCGCGAATATTTCCTCGGGCGGCTGGATAACCGTTGTGACGGCGGCGCAGCGCTACGCTTCGCAGCTTCATGTGTGGAATTCCGCCTACGATGAGGAAATATTCACATGGTCGTCCTCCGGCGAATATATTATTTGCAGCGCCGCCGATTCCGGCAGCAAAACCGTCGCCGCCGCCACCCTTACGGCGAACGCCTCCGGGCAGATGGTGACTACGGTGCATATTTTTACCACGGAGGCGGCTATTGAGCTGGGCAAAAAGGACTTCAGCGGCGAAGCCGCCCTGAGCCTTGAATATAACTCAAGCGGGAATGTGAAGATTATCTGCGATTCCATGGCGGCGGTGGTGGACAGAAGCGGCAACGTAATCGGCCGCTACGACTTCGACCGCAAGCTCATAAGCTGCGTGAACGTACACGGAACCTCCGGCATGGCGCTGGTGTTCGACCGCTACACCGAAGCCAGAGCCACGGATGTCACCTTTATCGGAAGCCGGGGCGAGCAGGTGAAAACCGTTTCCGTGAGCGGGAAATTCCTCTGTGCGAACGGAAATTCCTCCCACGCGGCGGTTTACTGCGACGGAACCGCCACCGTGTTTGACTACTCCGGCAACAAAACCGCGGAGCTTACCTCCGAACAGGACGCACTGCTCATTCTCCTGACTAAGGAAAGCGTTTTTGCCGTGACGAGGGACGAAATCTGCGAGGTTAAGAGATAAAGCGGCAAAGGGAATCTGTGGCGTGCGGCGGTAGCCGCCTCGGCTCCCTCTGAGGAGGGAGCTGGCGCGCCAAAAGGGATACAAAGGCGCGACTGAGGGAGAGAGAACGAGCGACTGTTGCTTACACTAAGGTATAGGCGTGTACGAAGCGACACAGGTATCATTATTGTTTAGTGTCCGTCTACACCAAGTGCTTTCGCACACACTCGGTGTATCTCTCCTTCCGTCACGGCGTTTATATCCTTTATACGCCGCGCCACCTCCCTCCTCAGAGGGAGGCAAGGGCGCTCCCGCGCCGTGCACAGATTTAACTGCTTCGGTGTGAGGGCTGTAAACCCGAAATAACCTAACAAAATGTGCTGCGACCCGCAGCACGCTTAATTCTTCATTTTTTATCACAGCGCACTTACGGAAAGGAGTGATACCAATGAACAGCTGGGTATCTTTTATATACGACGCCGCGGCGGTGGCGATAATTTTAATTTGTATGGCGCGGGGCGCAAAGGACGGCTTTGCAAAGGCGTTTGTGCAGACGGTGGGACTTGTGGTTTCCGTGGCGGCGGCGCTTTATGTAAGCCGGGTCTGCGCTTCACTTATCTACACCACGGCAATCCAGCCGGGGCTTCTGTCCACCATAGAAAGCTCCATAGAAAACGCCGTGGACACCGAAAGCGTTGTGGAGGGACTTAAAAGCGCCCTCGGAGCAATTCCGGCGCTTTCCGCGGTGCTGTTTGATTTCAGCGGCGTGGAGGCAAGCCTTGACGGTGCGGTGAACCTTGAAAGCTCGAAAATAGCCGCAGTGGTGGAGTCAAGCGTCATTCGACCGGTGGTGGAACCGCTTTTGCAGATGATAATATTCATATTGACGCTGATAATACTTATGTTCGTGGTGACTCTTTTGGCAAAAGGCTCAAAGGGCTTCAACAAAGTGCCGCTTATCGGCGGAATAAACAGCTTTCTCGGCGCTTTGATGGGCATAATAAACGGCGGAGTGCTGCTTTGCGCAGCCGCCGCGGTGATAAGTCTTATCATTTCGGCAAAGGGAGATTCGCAGTACCTTTCTCAAGACATAATTTCGAATACATACATTTTTAAGTGGATATATAACGCCGTGACAGGCGGCTTTAAATAAAAGGCGCAATGCGCCGCACCCCATTGGAGGAGTTTTGATGAACAGTATGCTTTGTTCAAGATGCAAAAAAAGATTAGCAGTGGTTTTTGTTTCCCGTATGGAGGGGGACAAAACCTATAATGAAGGACTTTGCCTGCAATGCGCAAAGGAGCTTGGCATAAAGCCCGTGGAGGATCTTATGTCCAAAATGGGCATCACCGACGACCAGCTTGACGCCATGAGCGAGCAGCTTATGAACCCGGAGGAAATGGGCGAGGAGGGCTTTGAAATGGGCGGCGCTGCGCCGCTGCCGTTCCTCAACAGCATTTTCGGCGGCGCGGCGCAGGAGGAGAACGCCGAGGGCAAAAATACCTCCACGGATCAGAAAAAGGGCGGCGCAAAGCCGCAGAAAAATAAAGCGCCGGAGAAAAAGTTCCTGAACACCTATTGCGAGGATTTGACCGCCAAGGCGCGCAGCGGCGGCTTTGACCCAATCATCGGGCGCGACAGGGAAATCGACCGTGTAATTCAGATTCTCTGCCGCAGAACGAAGAACAACCCCTGCCTTATAGGCGAGCCGGGCGTGGGCAAAACCGCCATTGCGGAGGGAATTGCACAGCGCATAGCCGGAGGAAGCGTTGCGGCGAAGCTTGCGGACAAGGAGCTTTGGCTGCTTGACCTCACGGCTCTTGTGGCGGGAACGCAGTTCCGCGGCCAGTTTGAAAGCAGGGTAAAGGGCCTTGTAGACGAAGTCAAGCGCGAAGGCAACATCATTCTGTTTATCGATGAGCTGCATAACCTTGTGGGAACCGGTGACGCGGAGGGCAGCATGAATGCCGCGAATATTCTGAAGCCCGCCCTTTCCAGAGGCGAAATTCAGGTAATCGGCGCCACCACCTTCAGCGAATACCGTCAGCACATAGAAAAGGATGCCGCTCTGGAGCGCCGTTTTCAGCCGGTGACGGTGGAGGAGCCTTCCATAGCGGACAGCATAGGAATACTCAAGGGCATAGCCCCGAACTACGAAAGGTTCCACCATGTAAAAATCAGCGACGAGCTTATCGAAAGCTGCGTTCGCCTTTCAGAAAGATACATTACCGACCGCTTTTTGCCCGACAAGGCCATAGACCTTTTGGACGAAGCCTGCTCCTGCGCGGCGCTTGCCGACAAGGAGCTTGAGGAGTACGAGATAAGCGGGCAAAAGCTCCGTGCGGTTCAGCAGAAAATAGAAGCGCTCCAGCAGGAGGAAACCATCGACTACGAGGAGCTTGCCACCGCAAAGGCGGAGGCGCTTCAGCTTGAAATGCAGCATAACCGCCTTGAGCCGGCGGCGCTTGCCGCGGAGGTTCACAGCCGCGACCTTGCCAAGGTCATAGAGCTTTGGACGGGTATTCCCGCAAGCAAGGTGGAGCAGAGCGACCTAAAGAAGCTGGGCGAGCTTGAAAGCGTTCTCAAACGCCATGTTATCGGGCAGGACAGAGCCTGCGAGCTTGTGGCGGCGGCGGTTCGCCGCTCCCGGGTGCAGATTTCCGCCCGGCGCCGTCCGGCAAGCTTCATTTTCGTGGGACCCACCGGCGTGGGCAAAACGGAGCTTGTAAAGGTTTTGGCGAACGAAATGTTCCAGGGGACGGATCCCCTTATCCGCCTTGATATGTCGGAGTTCATGGAGAAATTCGCCGTATCGAGAATTGTGGGCTCCCCTCCCGGCTATGTGGGCTACGACGAAGCGGGACAGCTTACCGAAAAGGTTCGCCGCAAGCCCTATTCCGTAATCCTCTTTGACGAAATCGAAAAGGCACATCCGGATGTGATGAACATTCTGCTGCAAATTCTCGACGAGGGTAAAATCGCCGATTCCCACGGACGGGTTGTTTCCTTTGCGAACACGGTTATCGTGATGACCTCCAACGCAGGCAGCGAAAGCAAGGAAAAAGCCCTCGGCTTTGGCAGGGACAGCTACACCTTGGAATCCGAAAAGGTTTACAAGGCGCTTTCGCAGTTCCTGCGCCCGGAGTTCCTCGGCAGAGTTGACGAAATCGTAGTATTCCACGATTTAACCAAGCCCGACTTTGAAAAAATCGCCGCCCTCCGCCTTGACGAGCTGCGGGAGCCCCTGCGGGAGAAGGGCATAGAGCTTTCCTACGACAGCGCCGCCCTTGAGGCTATGGCGGAAAAATCGTTCGGACAAAAAGGCGGTGCGCGTGATTTGGTGCGCGTAATCCGTAAGGATGTGGAGGACAAAGTTTGCGAAATAATGGTGGAGAACGCCGACAAAAAGCTGGAGGCGATATCCGTCACAGCCGAAAACGGCGAAATCACCGTAAAGCCCGGCTTCAAAGCCACGGAGCTTCCGGAGCAGGCGGTGGAGAAAGCGTGACGGACAATATTTTTGACTACATCAACTGGCGGGGCGACCTTTCGTTCCGTCAAAGCCCCTTCAACGAAGTGGACGGCGCGATTTTGGCGAAGCTTTCGTACCTGCCGCTGGAGCGGGTGCTGGAGCAGGGCTCCATGGAGCCGATTTCTATTGCCGACGCGGCGAAAAAGCTTTTCGCTCTGCCGAACATCAACGGCAGCTTTATGCGCAAGGAGGATTCGCCCCTGCTTTCCGCCTTGGCGGAAAGCCCGCGCTTTTGCAATATGGGGCTTTTTGCCTGCATGAACCGCTTTGACCCGGAAAGCCAAACCCAGTTCTTCGCAATGACCATCCGCCTTAGCGAAAGCGAGCTTTATGTTGCTTTTCGCGGAACGGACAACACTCTTGTGGGGTGGAAAGAGGACTTCAATATGTGCTTTGTGTGCCCGGTTCCGGCGCAGAAGCTTGCGGTGGAGTACCTTGAATCCACGGTGAAAAACAGCGTCGGCAGAATTACCGTGGGCGGACATTCCAAGGGCGGCAACCTTGCGGTTTATGCCGCCGCCTTTGCAAGCCCGGCGGCGCAGCTTCGGGTGCAGAAGGTTTACAACTACGACGGCCCCGGCTTTGATGACAAGGTGCTTTCCACCGAGGGCTACAAAAACATCTGCGAGCGGGTGAGCACCATAGTGCCCCAGTCCTCCATCGTGGGAATGCTGCTTGGTCACGAGGAAAAATACACCATTGTTCACAGCGGGCAAACCGGCATCATGCAGCACGACCTTTGCTCGTGGAACGTCCGGCAAAGCGCTTTTAAGAGTCTTGAAACCGTGGACAACAACAGCAAGTTTATCGACAAGACCCTCAAAAGCTGGCTTTCCGAAATGGATTATGCGGAACGGGAAAAGTTTGTGGACGGCGTTTACGCCGTTATGTGCGAAACCCACACCAACAGCATCCGCGAAATGAATAGCCGCAAGCTTGCAAACCTGCGCACGGTGATAAAATCCACCCAGAAGATGGATGACGAAACCCGCGAGGCAGTGCTGAAAGCCCTGCGCCTGCTGCTTAAAAGCACCAAGGCAAGCCTTGTGGAAATGATAGAAAACAGAGAATAAAAAACAGCCCCCTTTATAAAAAAGCAGCCCCTTTCTTGAGAAAGGGGCTGCTTTTTGGTTATGTACAAGCGTGCGGGCGTTTTGAGCCCGCACACTTGTGTTATATCGCGCCTGC
>USFO01000051.1 GCA_900553955.1 uncultured Oscillospiraceae bacterium | reverse complement strand
GAAGGCGCGCTTCATACGCCGAAGGCGTGCTTCATGCGCCGAAGGCGCGCTTCATACGCCGAAGGCGTGCTTCATGCGCCGAAGGCGCGCTTCATACGCCGAAGGCGTGCTTCATGCGCCGAAGGCGCGCTTCATTGCGTACACGGATGTGCCGCATTACTTGCGGCACATCCGTGTGCGCTTGTACGCTTTCGGATCGTCCGTAAGCTCCAAAATGTAGTCCGTGGAGGTGTTAAAAAACAGCGCAAGCTTAATCAGCGTATCCACCGGAAGCTGCCGCTGTCCGGTTTCATACTGCGAATAAGTATTCTGCCGTATGTGCAAAAGCTCCGCAAGCTCCCGCTGCGTTATATCCCTGTCTTCCCGTAAGTCTTTAAGCCGCATTGTCCTTCACCTCCGTTCCTCTGCTATTATAAAAAATCACAAAACGAGATATTGACTTATATCTCATTTTGTGATAATATTAGAAAAACACTCAATGTTTTTTCTGGAAAAGGGAAGGATATTTGGTGTACGGCAAGCGGTGCTCAAATCTGAGCACACAATTTGTCCAGTAAGAAATAAGCCCGGATTTGCCGGGTTTATTTCTTTTAATAACAGCAAAAAGCCCATTCCCGGCTTTCCGGGAATGGGCTTTTTAATTCGCTTATTTGGTTTCTTCACATAGCGTTTTTGGCTTGAGCATCAGCCTTTGCGGTTTATTCTTCGGCTTGAGCACCGCTCTCCTCAGCCTGAGCACCGGCGTCTTCATCGTCGTGCTCAACCGTGCCCTCGGGGATATTATCATCCTCGTCGCCCTTTTCGCCGTCGGCGCTGCGCGGAGCAACAGCCAGGTTCACCACGCGGTTTCCTTCGCCTATTCTCATTACGCGCACGCCTGCCGCATAGCGGGACTGCACGTTGATTTCGCCGACGTTGATTCTGATAATAACGCCGTCGTCGCTGATAAGAATAACGTCGTCGTCATCCATAACTGCCTTAATTCCCGCGACCTCGCCGTTTTTGTAGTTCTGAATACCCTTACCGCCGCGGTTCTGTATGCGGTAATCCTCAAAATCGGTGCGGCGACCCTGACCGTTTTCGCTGACGGTCAAAAGGCGCTTGCCGGCGGTGACAATTTCAACGCCCACAACCTCGTCGCCCTCCTCAAGGGCGATTGCCTTAACGCCGCGGGCGGTTCTGCCAAGCTCGCGAGCGTCGCTTTCCGCAAAGCGGATTGCCATGCCGTCGTGGGTCGCGACGACAAGCTCGTCCTCGCCTCCGGTCATGCGAACCCATTTAAGCTCGTCGCCCTCGTCAAGGCTTATGGCGTTCAGGCCGCCCTTGCGGACGTTGCGGTACGCGGTCAGGCGGGTGCGCTTTATAACGCCCTGCTTGGTAATCATGGTGAGATAGGTGTTGTCGTCGTCTATTGCGCCGCCTATCTTAATCATGGCGGTCACCTTTTCATCCTGCTCGATTTGCAGGAGATTTATTATATTCGCACCACGGGCGGCACGCTGGCTTTCGGGAATTTCGTAGCCCTTTATGCGGAACACTCTGCCCTTGCTGGTGAAAAACAATATGAAGTCGTGGGTGGACGCCACAAAGAGATTTTCCACAAAGTCCTCGTCACGGCGGGTCATGCCGGAAATACCTCTGCCGCCGCGGCGCTGTGCCTTGTAGGTGTCCACGGACTGGCTCTTGATATATCCGAAGTGGGTAATGGTGACAACTCTGTCCTCAACGGGAATGAGATCCTCAATATCCATTTCGCCGCCGATGGTTTCAATGGAGGTGCGGCGGTCGTCGCCGAACTTGTCGGCAATTTCGCGGATTTCTGTCTTGATGATGTTGTCCACAAGATGAATATCGCCGAGTATGGCTTCCAGCTCTGCAATCTTATTTGTGATGTCCCGCAGCTCGTTCTCGATTTTCTCTACGTCAAGGGCGGACAGTCTGCCAAGGCGCATTGCAAGAATCGCATTCGCCTGAATTTCCGAGAGTCCGAAGCGCTCCATCAGGCGGGGACGGTTTTCGTTGTCGTCACGACCGGTTCTGATGATGTGAACAACCTCGTCTATATTATCCTGTGCAATCTTGTAGCCCTCGAGTATGTGCTGACGTTCCTTCGCCTTGCCAAGGTCAAAGCGGGTGCGGCGGGTAATGACTTCGCGCTGGAAGTCAATGTAGTTTTGCAGAATTTCCTTGAGGGTGAGCACCTTCGGCTGACCGTTAACCAGTGCAAGCATGATAACGCCCACGGTATCCTGAAGCTGGGTGTAGGTGAAAAGCTGATTGAGCACCACCTGTGCGTTGGCCTCGCGTTTAAGCTCGATAACAATGCGCAGACCCTCGCGGTCGGATTCGTCGCGCAGGTCGGAAATACCCTCAACGCGCTTTTCTTTAACAAGGTCGGCAATGCTTTCAATAAGGCGGGCTTTGTTCACGCCGTAGGGAATTTCCGTTACCACAATGCGGTAGCGGTCGTTCTTCCATTCCTGAATTTCGGTGCAGGAGCGGAGGGTGATTTTCGCACGGCCGGTGGCATACGCCGCACGGATGGCGGCTCTGCCCATAATAATTCCTCCGGTGGGGAAGTCCGGTCCCTTTATGTGCTCCATAAGCTCGTCAAGGGTAGCGTCCGGGTTGTCGATAAGGCAGCAAACCGCGTCCGTGGTTTCACGAAGGTTATGGGGCGGAATGTTCGTCGCCATACCCACGGCGATGCCCATGCTTCCGTTCACCAAAAGGCTCGGGAAGCGGGAGGGAAGCACCACCGGCTCCTTAAGGCGGTCGTCGTAGTTCGACATAAAGTCCACGGTGTCTTTATCAATATCCGTGAGCATTTTGGTTGCCATTTTGCTCATACGGCTTTCGGTATAACGGTATGCAGCGGGCGGGTCGCCGTCCACGGAACCGAAGTTTCCGTGTCCGTCAACCAGCGGATAGCGCAGGGAGAAATCCTGCGCAAGTCTTACCATGGCGTCATATACGGAAGCGTCGCCGTGGGGGTGGTATTTACCCAGCACGTTACCGACGGTGTCGGCGCATTTACGGTACGGCTTTGACGGGTCAAGCCCGTTTTCATACATGGTATAGAGTATTCTTCTGTGAACCGGCTTTAAGCCGTCGCGCACATCGGGAAGAGCACGGGAAACAATTACCGACATGGAATAATCGAGGAAGGATTTTTTCATTTCCTTTTCAATGTTCACATCGATAAGCTTGGAATGGGGCATATCGTCCGTCAGGTCAAGCTCCGCCAGTTCTTCGTCTTTGTATATGTCTTTTTCGTCCAAAACGGTTTCCTCCGTTCAATTATTTTAAAGTTGCGGCTTGGTCGGGCGGGCGTTATTCTTCGCCTTTCTGTTCTTCTTCCTCTGCCTGCTGTTCAAGCTCCGCTATTTTCTTTTTGTTTTCTTCAAATTCCTGCTCTTCGGCTTCTTCCTCTTCCTGCTCGGCAGCCTCTTTTTCTGCGGCAATGCGTTTTGCTTCGGTGATGTGTTCGTTGCAGAAGTCCATGAACTCCTTCACGTCAACGCCGTTTTCGGTAAGAGTGTGCTTTGCAACGAAAAGCTGATTCGCAAGAGTAAACTCAAGGTAAACGACATTTTCGCTGTCCCAGCAGCGGTTAAAGCTCTCCCACGGGAAAAACTCGTCGCGGACGATGGCTTTTTCAAGCACTCCGGTTTCGTAAACCGCAAGGGTAATGTCGTGGGTAAGGTATGGGGTGGTTTCGTAATAATCCTTTGTTGCCTTGGCTATTCTTTTGGGGAACTTTTTATAGAAAGTCGCAAGGTGATAGCAAAGATAGCCCGCCATAAGGAATACCACAAAGTAGAGCATAAATCCGGTGTAGTTGATCCACTGCCAGAAGGTTCTGCCCTTCGCAAGGTATTCCGGCAGGTCGAAGTTCAAAACGGCAAGCACAAGAAACACCGCGGAGATTACTCCCATGATGATTGCGCCGTATTTTTTGAGCTTTTTGTCAACCTCGATGCTGTGCTGAGAAACTGTCATGTTGTACTCGCGGTACTCGTCCAGGCTGAAACGGTGGGTGAACTGATACACAGGCGTGCCGTACTGAGAAATTTCTATGCGTTTGATTTCCTGCTTCGGTTTTTTTCTGAAGCTCATTGCTTCAAGTATGCTTCCGCTCATAAAACTGCTCCTCCGTTAAATATCAAGGTTTTGTACATATTTTGCGTTGGTTTCGATGAACTCTTTTCTCGGTTCGACCTTGTCGCCCATAAGAATAGTGAACACCTCGTCCGCAGAGGCCGCGTCCTCAAGATTTACGCGAAGCATAATTCTGCGTTCCGGGTCCATAGTGGTTTCCCAAAGCTGATCCGGGTTCATTTCACCAAGACCTTTATAACGCTGAACGTCGCTTTTCTGCGTTCCTTCGGGGTACATTTCGGCAAGCAGCTCGTCCCTTTCCAAATCGGAATAGGCATAGCGAACCTTTTTGCCCTTTGTTATCTTATAGAGCGGCGGCTGTGCAATATAAACATGGCCTTCCTCTATAAGAGGGCGCATATAGCGAAAGAAGAAGGTGAGCAGCAGCGTTCTGATATGAGAACCGTCCACATCGGCATCCGCCATAATAATGATTTTGCCGTAGCGCAGCTTGCTTAAATCCAATTCGTCGCCTATGCCGCAGCCCAGTGCCAAAACCACGGGAGTAAGCTTATCGTTGTTATAAACTTTATCGATTCTTGCCTTTTCCACGTTGAGCATTTTGCCCCAAAGCGGCAAAATTGCCTGGAAGGTACGGTCACGACCCATTTTTGCGGAGCCGCCTGCGGAATCGCCCTCCACGATGTAGATTTCGGTGTTCACATTGTCCTTGTCGGAGCAGTCCGCAAGCTTGCCGGGAAGGGACGCACTCTCAAGCACGGATTTACGGCGGGCGGTTTCTCTGGCGCGGCGGGCGGCTTCTCTTGCTCTGGCGGCGCCGAGGGATTTTTCAAAAATAGCCTTCGCCACGGCGGGATTTTCTTCAAAATAAGTTTTGAGCTTATCGTAAAGCATATTATCCACCATGGTACGCATTTCCGTATTGCCGAGCTTCGTCTTGGTCTGTCCCTCGAACTCCGCATTGGTGAGCTTTACGGAAACAACGGCGGTAAGTCCTTCGCGAACGTCGTCGCCGGAAAGATTTTTGTCGCCGTCCTTGAGGATTTTGTGCTCCCGTCCGTAGTCGTTAAATACTCTGGTCAGCGCGCTCTTAAAGCCCATTTCGTGAGTACCGCCGTCCACGGTGTGGATGTTATTCGCAAAGCTGAGTATAAGCTCGTTGTAGCTGTCGTTATACTGCATGGCAACCTCGGCGGTGGAATCGCCGTTCCTTGCGGAGAAGTACAGCACCTCCGGGTGAATTACCTCAAGACCCTTTTTCTTGTGAATGTAGCTTACAAAGCTCTTTATGCCGCCCTCATAATGGAAGGTTTCTTTTCTTACGTTCTCCGGGTCGCGAGAGTCGATAAAGTGAATCTTAACTCCGGCGTTGAGAAAGGACTGTTCCCTAAGACGCTGGCAAAGCACGTCATAATCGTAATCAAGGGTTTCAAAAATTTCTCCGTCCGCCTTGAACGTAACCGTCGTGCCGGTTTCGGTTGTATCGCCCACAACTTCAAGCTCGGTTACGGCGGTTCCTCTTTCAAAGCGCTGGCGATAGATATGCTCGCCGTTTTTTACTTCAACCTCAAGCCATTCGGAAAGGGCGTTTACTACCGAGGCGCCTACACCGTGCAAGCCGCCGGAAACCTTATAGCCGCTTCCGCCGAATTTACCGCCGGCGTGCAGCACGGTAAATACCACCGTGACCGCCGGAATACCCAGCTTGTGATGAATTCCCACGGGAACGCCTCGGCCGTTATCCGCGACCTTGATTATATTTCCCGGCAGAATTTCCACATCAATGTCGGTGCAGTAGCCTGCAAGGGCTTCGTCTATGGCGTTGTCCACTATTTCGTAAACAAGGTGGTGCAGTCCCTTGGGTCCGGTCGAACCTATATACATACCGGGCCTTTTTCTTACTGCTTCAAGTCCTTCAAGAACCTGTATTTGGTTTTCGTCGTAGGTCTCTTTTTCCTGACCTACGGTAAACGGAGTGTTTTCCACAGCTTACCTCCTGAAATAAACCGCTTTTTGCGGCCTTTGATTTTATATAAATTTAATTAAAAACGAATTTGGGAAGGGTGCGGAACAGTGAATCAGTGCACGGCGCGGGAGCGCCATGCACCGAGTTAATGCCGCACTCCATTCCGCATTCCGCATTATTTAATAAACGGATCTCCGCGCTTTTTCAGCGTTGCGGGAGAAATTTGCGAGATATATACTTTTTCTTTGTTTCCCTCCGAGGTTATGCAGAAGCTCTTCGGAAGCTCGTAGCTCACGGTGATGACGCTGCCTTCCTTTTGAGCACGGGAAAGAAATTTTCGGGTGGAGGCGGCAACAGTGGTGTTGTCCATATCAAATATCCCGATTATGCTGTCCTCCCTTACGGAAACATCTCCCCCAAGAAAAAGATACATACGCACCGCCGCCTTTCAGTAAATTTTTCCGCCATTCATATGAAAAACCTTTCCTTCGGAAAGGCCGGCAAAAAGTCCTTCGTCGCAGCAGGTGACAAAAATCTGACTTTCTCCGATGCTGTTTAGAATGTACTCCCGCCGTCCGGAATCAAGCTCGCTCATAACATCGTCAAGCAGTATAAGCGGCGGTTCGCCCATGGCTTCTCCCAAAAGCTTCGCTTCTCCGAGCTTGATTGAGAGAATACAGCTTCTCTGCTGTCCCTGAGAACCGAAGGACGCCACCGGCAGTTCATCAAGAGTGACTTCTATATCATCCCGGTGGGGACCCACGGAGGTTGTTCCGTGCTCAATATCCGCCCCGCGGGAAGCGTAAAGCTTCTCGTAGAATTTTTGAGCAAGGGACTGCGTGCTCATACTCGAATTTGCGTGCTCGCCGTGCTCAAGGCAGGTACTCAAATATTCGGCTGCGAATTTTTCCTTTCCGCCGGACATTCCGGCATATATTTCCACGGCTTTTCTGTTCAGACTTTCGCAGTAATTTATGCGGGTTTTAAGAATGTTTCCGCCAAGCCGCGCAAGCTGTGCGTCGTAAACCTCTATCATATCAAGCAGCGCCGAATGAAACTTCGCGTCCCGCAGCATTGCGTTCCGCTGCTCGAGCACTTTTTTGTAGTCTGCCAGCAGCGAAATGTACTTCGGATAAAGCTGACACAGGGATGTGTCCGCCAAGCGGCGGCGCTCCTTCGGTCCGTCCCTAAAAAGGTTCATCTGTCCCGGCGAAAAAACCACTCCGCCGCAGGTTCCGGCATATTCCGCCGCCGAACGCATATCAATGCCGTTTTTCTTAATCGCCTTTGACGGAGAAAAGCTTATTTCGGCGTTCTGCTCACGCCCCTCCGCAAAGAAATCCGCATAGAGAGAAGCTTTTTCTTCGCCTATTTTAATAAATTCGCTGTCCTTCGTCTTGCGAAAGCTCTTTGCGCCGGTAAAAAGCCACATTGCCTCCATAAGGTTTGTCTTACCTTGAGCATTTTCGCCGCAGATTATGTTCACACCTTCGCAGGGCTGTATTGAAAGACTCTTTATGTTGCGAAAGTCCGAAAGCTCCAGCTTTCTGAAAATCATTCCGCCGTCACCCTGTAAATTCTGCCGCCAAGCTGTGCTTCGTCGCCCGGACGCATTTTTTTGCCCCTCATGGTGCAAACCTCGCCGTTCACCAAAACCTTGCCTCTTTGAATAAGCTCCTTTGCTTCGCCGCCGGAAAGCACGGCTCCCGCAAATTTGAGGAATGAATCAAGCTTAATAAACTCGTCTCTTATAGCTACCTCTTTCGGAGCGGCGTCCGTCTGCATGGGAGCAGTCTCCGAAGCGGGCTTTGGTCTTCTTACAATTTTAAGTTCAATTTTTGCCATTATAAATTCTCCGTTATTCTAAAACAAACAAATTACATTTCCGCTCTCATTCTGACGGGCAGAACAAGGAACAGGAAGCTTTCTCCCTCCATAGGAACAATTTTGACCGGAGCAAGGGAGCTTGTTATCATAATTTTTACTTTATCACAGCCGGTGGCGCGCAGAGCCTCGGAAAGATAGCGGTTGTTAAAGCCCATTTCCACAGGCTCGCCCTTTACCTCGCACTCTACCACGTCGTTCACCTTACCAAGAGCGGTGGAGCAGGCGATTTTAATCTCGCCGCCGCCGATACTCAGCTTGATGGGGCTTTTAAGTCTGTCGTTGATAAGCAGGCTTGTTCTTTCTATGGCATTCAGCAGCTCACGAACCTTGACCTCCACCTCTGTGGTACAGTTATTCGGAATGGAAGAACGGAAGTCAATGAATTCGCCCTCAAGCAGGCGGGAAATAACATCGTATTTGCCGATTCTGAATATAATATGCTTTTGACTCAGTGCCACAAGGATTTCTTCTTCCTCGTTTATTAGCTTAGAAACTTCGGAAAGGGATTTGCCGGGAACGACGAAGTCAAGCTCGTCATGATAGCTTACAGGCTCCTGACGAATGGCAAGGCGGAAGCCGTCTACGGAAACAACAGAGAGCATATGATCTATAATAATGAATTTAGAGCCGGTATGCACAGGCTTAAAATCATTTACCGCAACAGCAAAGATAGTCTGATCAATCATACTTTTAAGCACGGTACTGCTTATAGTAAAGTTAATGCGCTCGTCAACGGAGGGAAGCTGCGGGAACTCCTCAGCCTCGATGCCGACTATGCTGTATTCGGCGGCGCCGCCCTTGATTCTGGTCATGCATTTTTCGTCGCACTCGATTTCGATATTTTCGGAATCAAGACGGCGGATTATGTCTGAAAAAAGCTTTGCATTAAGAACTATGGAACCGTTTTCGTTTACTCTGGCAGGTATATAGGTTTTTATTCCAAGCTCCATGTTATAGCAGGAAAGGGTAATGCGGTCGTCCTCTGCATCAATGAGGACGCCCTCCATGGCGGGGTGAGTTGTCTTTGAAGCAACTGCGCGGATTACGTTGTTGAGTGCTTCAGACAGTTCCGAGCGTGTACAAAAGAAATTCATTTTATCTCCTCCTGTAAGAAAGAAAGAATATATAAATTTAGTAGTAGTAGTAGGGGGCCTTGAAAAGTTGAAAACCCCGTTTTTGCCTACGAGAAAGCGGAAAAATGATTGAAAATTTTTAGACGGCGGTTGTGAATGAAATATTGAAAAGTTGAAAGCAGATGATGGCTGTTTTTGTATGTTTATAATCTTAGGCTTAAAAGTGAAAAGTCTGTTAAACTAACCTGTTTTCAAAAGCTTTCAACATGGGGAAAGGTTGAAAAGTTTATATTCAGAATTTATTCATACTTAATCTGCTTTTTATTAAGAATCCCGAACGTTTTTGGTAATGTCCTCAATGGTTTCGCGCAGGCGGGAATCGGTTTTCATTGCCTTTTCGGTTTGGCTGATGGCGTAAACAACGGTGGAGTGATCTCTTCCGCCGAATTCGTCGCCGATGGCAGCCATGCTCATTTGAGTAATGTCCTTGATAACATACATTGCAACCTGACGGGCACGGCTGATGTTGGCGGCGCGCTTGTTGCTCTTTATGTCCTGTTCGGAAACGTTAAAGGTGCGGGCAACCTCTGTAATGATTTTTCCTATGGTGACGGGCACGGGCTGGCTGTCGTTAAGAATATCCCGAATAGCATTCTGCGCCATAAGAATTGTTACGGGCTTGTTTTCATAAATTAAAGAATTTGCTTTTATGTTTTTTACTGCGCCTTCAAGCTGACGGATGTTGCTTTTAAGATTATTTGCTATGTACTCCTCAACCTCTAAAGGCATATCCATATGCAGAAGCTCCGCCTTGCGCTGAATAATGGCAATTCTTGTTTCAAAATCCGCGGGCTGAATATCCGCCATAAGACCCATTTCAAAGCGGGTGCGCAGTCTGTCCTCCAGAGTTTTGATTTCCTTGGGCGGGCGGTCGCTGGTGAGCACTATCTGTTTGCCAGATTCATAAAGGGTGTTGAAGGTATGGAAGAACTCCTCCTGTGTGGAGTCGCGGCCGGCGATAAACTGAATATCATCTACCAAAAGGTAATCCGCCTTGCGGTATTTTTCCCGGAACTCCGGCGTTGACTGATGGCCGATGGCGGCAATAAGCTCGTTGGTGAACTGCTCGCCTTTAACGTAGATAACCAAAGCGTCCGGTTTGCGGCTTTTAACCTCGTTCATAATGGCAAAAAGCAAATGCGTTTTGCCAAGGCCGCTGTCGCCATGGATAAACAGCGGGTTATAGTTGCGGGTGTCGTGGGTGGCAACGGCAAGGGCTGCTGCGTGGGCAAACTTGTTCGACGAACCGACGATGAAGGTATCAAAGGTGTAATCATAGTCGCCGCTGTCCAAAAGGGGAGAAACATCCTTGACGCCCTGAACCTCCGGAATCGGCTCCGGCTGCTTCTGCGGATCCTCGTCCACAACCACGATATTTATTTCCACAGGAAAACCAAGCGCTTCTTCAAAGCCCTTTGAAAGAAGGCTTTTGTATTTTTCCGTGACGATGTTTTTCTTGAATTCGGAGCTTACGCCAAGAACCACGGTGTCGTTATCAAAGCTGACCGCTTCAATATCCTTTATCCAGATTTTATAGGCAACCTCCGTCATCTGCGTTTTGCAATACTCTTTTACCACTGAAAAAAGCTCTTCAAAAGAATCCATATTTTCCTCCAGCATATAATGGAATTTTTTAAGAAATAACTATATCACATACCGATATATTATAGCACAAAATAAGGCGTTTGAAAAGGTTTTCAACAGATTTTCAGAGCAACATTTATAATAATAGTATAAATATTTAATAGAAACACAAAAAACGCCGCTTTTGCGCGGCGTTTTTGGCAAGGAAATGTTAAAAGTTTTTAAGACAATTCTTTTATGTCGATAACGGATATAAGCTCGGGGTATTCTTCGTAAGGCCAATCATCATACAATGAAAGAGAAAGCTCTCTGTTCCATAAAAGGAAGCAAGCTTTGCCACTTTCTTCGTCAAGGGAGAACCAACGGCAATATTCAGAATAGTTTGGATCATCTTCGTTATTATTTTCTTCGGTAGAAAAAACAATTTGATTTGTTTCTATATCATAGA
The DNA here is from genome assembly GCA_900553955.1 of uncultured Oscillospiraceae bacterium. Classification (GTDB taxonomy): domain Bacteria; phylum Bacillota; class Clostridia; order Oscillospirales; family Ruminococcaceae; genus UMGS1668. The sequence goes on along the minus strand of USFO01000051.1, from coordinate 355 downwards.
TACAAATTTGGAAACTGTGAAAGAAGAAAATATATCTGTTGCCGTAAAGGTCAATATCACCGCCTTTTTTCTCGTCAAGGTCGAAAACAGTACCGTCTTTCAGATAATGAAGACCGTCGTCATCGTTCCATAGAAGAATATTTCCATTATAGATACATTGAATGGGTTTCTTGTTTGCTGTGTGAAGAACCTTAATTTTATTTTTTTGAAGGTTTAGCCCATAAAATGTATACTCTCCGCCTTCGGATTTCTGAGCAAATACAATGAAATTATTTCTTATCTTAAAATTATGGTCAGGGTCTAAAACCATTCCTTCTGAGAAAGAAATGTACTTTTCTTTTTCTGTATCATAAAA
>USFO01000050.1 GCA_900553955.1 uncultured Oscillospiraceae bacterium | reverse complement strand
CCGTTATCCGTTATTTAATATCGTTTTCGTCAAAGGGGTCGCCGCACTGGGGGCAGAACTTCGGGGGATTTTTGGGGTCCTCCGGCTCCCAGCCGCATTTGTCGCACTTATAGAGAGGTGCGTCGGCGGGCTTTTTGGCTCCGCAGTTCTGGCAGAACTTGCCCTTGTTTACCGCTCCGCAGGAGCAGGTCCAGCCTGCCTCCTCAGCGGGCTTCGGCTTGCCGCATTCCGGGCAGAATTTGCCGCTTGCGGTGGCTCCGCAGCTGCATTTCCATGCGCCCTCGGCAGGTTTCGGTTCGGGCTTTTTCGCTCCGCAGTTGGGGCAGAAGTTGCCGGAAACCACATTTCCGCAGGCGCAGGTCCAGCCGTTTGCCGGTGCGGGTGCGGGCTGCTGTGCCGCCTGCTGCTGACCCATGGCGTAGAGGTTCTGAGTGTTCATGCCGCCTGCGCTGCCTGCCATATTCATGCCCATAAACGCCATAGCGGGGCCTGCACCCTCGTTTTTGGCGGCGGACTGCATGGCTGCTGCCTGCGCTCCCACAAGGTGAGCCGCAGCTCTGGTGGGATCCATAAATGCCGCGTTGCGCTGCATTTCTTTAATCATCTGCTCGTCGTCCTCGTTCGCCTTGACGGAGGAAACGCCGAAGGAAACGATTTCAATGCCGCGAAGATCATGCCATTTTGCGGAAAGCTCCTTGTTCAGCGCCTCCGCAAGCTCGGTGGTGTGTCCGGGCAGCGCGGAATAGCGTATGCCCATTTCGCTTATGCGCGCAAATGCGGGCTGCAAAGCAGTGAGCAGCTCGCTCTTGAGCTGACTGTCGATTTCGGAGCGGTTATAGTCCTGTGCAACGTTTCCGCACACGTTGGTGTAGAAAAGTATCGGGTTGCAGAGGTGGTAGCTGTATTCGCCGAAGCAGCGGATGCCGATATCTATGTCAATTCCGGCTCTCTGGTCGACGACTCTGAACGGAACCGGGGAGGGAGTGCCGTATTTGTTCCCCACAAGCTCCTTTGTGTTGAAATAGTAAACTCTCTGATCCTTTGCGGTGTCGCCGCCGAATGTGAAACGCTTGCCGATGGTCTTGAAGGTGTCAAGAATACCGCTGCCGAGGTCGCCCGCGAAGATGGACGGCTCCGTGGAGGAGTCAAAAACGAACTCGCCGGGTACTGCGCTGAGCTCCACGACCTTGCCCTGTTCGACGATTGCCATGCACTGGCCGTCTGCAACGGAGATGATGGAGCCCTTGGAGATGATGTTGTCCTCTCCCTTGGTGTTGCTGCTTCTGCCGCCCACTCTCTTTTGTCCTTTTCTCACGAGAATGTCAACGGGCATGGAATCGCAGTAAAAATACTCCTTCCACTGGTCTGCCATTACGCCGCCTACTGCGCCGCCGATTGCTTTTATAAGTCCCATTATGTCTGTCCCCTTTCAGAAAATTTATGTTAAAGCTTTTGGCCGTAAGGCTCTTCCTTTACCGAATACGGATTTTTATTCTCCCTCGGCGGAGTGCGTTCGCTTCCGCATTTCCCTGCGTAGCCGATGAGGAGCGTCCACATCAGCATACATAAAATCCATACTCCGAGCACGGCAAACGCAATCCAAAGCGGCCATCTGAGCCACCTATGCAGCGCTATGAGCACCGCCGCGGCGAGAGGCCCTTCGAGATTCATAAGCATGTTCACCAAAAGGCAGAGAAAAAAGCCCTTGCCCTGTGTTGTTCTTCTCATTGTCGCCCTCCTTTTCTTTATTATAGATTTGTGTTAAACCGCGTTCCACGAATCGTCCAACACGTCGTAGACATAAATCAGATTATCGCAAACTCCGTAAAAATATTCGTTTACGATATGATCCTCGTGGTCTGTTCCCAAAACGAAAACATAACATTCTCTTCCGTCTATGTTTTCGGTATACCCCGCATAGGCGATAACCATGCCGCTTTCCAAAAGGCTTTTTATCTCCTCGTTTTCGGCAAGAACGCTGTATGCGATTTCTATATCCTTTTCGTTTTCGTTTGCGGAAGAATTTTCGTTTTGTTTTTCGAATTCCTTGTCAAATTTTCCCGCCAAGCTTTCCGCTCCGAAGGAGCTTTCCGCCGAAGCCGCGCTTTCCTCCGATGACATATTCTCCTCGGAGGCCGTATTCCCCTCCGACGAAGAATTTTTGCGTTCTCCGAGAGGCAGAGGAAGCGCCGCACAGCCGGACAGCAGGGCTGTGCAGAGCAACACGGAAATCATGCTTTTCATGCGGTTAAAAATTTTCATGTCGTCCACCCCCAAGCTTATTATAATATGTTGTTTTATAAAGCGCACTGTACATAAGTACAGTTTTGTTAAAATTTTTTTCGTTCTCAAGGAAATTATAGTATAAGTTTCGGCGTTTTTCAACGGTTCACCGAAGCATTTGAAAATTACCCTCATTTTAGCGGACTTTCGGTATATCCATGTGCTATAATAAAAATGTAATCGCCGCCTGCCGTAAATTCACACCGGGCGGCGACAATATTTTCGGAGCAATTCGGCACAAAAATTCTGCCGTCCCTGCCGTTTGATATAACCGAGGTAAAAAAGAAAGACTTACAATGATTGTTATTCCTGAAGAATGGAGCGGAATCCGTTGTTCCCTTGGGGGCTTTCTCCCGCAAACGGCGATGACGAAAGCTTCAAGCCGAAGCGAATGAATTCGAAAAATATATTTGAGCACCGATTTGAGCACGGAGTGAACAATCCGTGCTCAAGCTCGTGCCCGCTACCCTCCGTAGGATAAATTCCGTACAAAAAACTCGGCTTGCGCCGAGTTTTTTTCGCAGTATATCTCCTTTTTTGCCGCAGAGCTTCTTTTACGGTTTGCAGCTTCCACAGGGCTTATAGCCCTTTGATATTAAATCATCGCGGCTGCCGCTGTAATACTCCCTGTTTTCCTCTTTCATCTTTGCAACGCTGCTGCAATTCGGCTTATGAAAGCGCTTTGAATTTTTGTTGAGCACGAAAGCACACTCCTGCTCATTTGATTCTTCCTGCTGCTCCGATTCGTGCTCATCCGCAGGAGCGGACTTACTTGCGTCGTGCTCAAGTTCACCGCTTGTGTGCTCAGAGTTGTTTTCCGCGTGCTCGACGGCGATTTCGCTCAAATTCTCCGTGCTCAAATCGGCTTTTGCCGTAGAAACGCCATCGGCGAAGCCGCGGTCGTACCCATCCTCGCTGCCTTCGGAGTATCCTTTGTCGTACCATCCGGCGTGTCCCTCGTCAAGTCCGGCGTTATACCCCGCACTGTAAACCTGCTGCCCGACAAATACAGTTACTGCGGCAGCAACCGCCGTCAGCACCGCCATTACAAGCTTTTTTCTCATTAAAAAACGCCGTCCTTTCCTTTTTCTATATATTATTACAAATTCGCCGCAGATTCAACCCGAAATTTTACTTATTTTGTTTTGCTTTTTTCCCCTTTTCGTGTTAAACTACATATGTTATATATGAAATTTTATGTGGGTGAAGATATGCTGTATTATCTCTATATTGCAATCGGGCTTTTTGTTGCACTTACCGCCACCACGGTGCAAAGCTTTGTGGGCAACTGGTTCTGGCCGTGGGCGGTAGCGCTTTGCACGCTTCTTGTGTTCGACATTTGCGTTTTGGTGCACATTGCAATCTGCACTTTTCTTTCGTTTTTCGTCAACCTTAACAAACCAATACACACGCAAAACAGATTTTTCTACGAAATTCTTGCGCAAACCGCCGTTCTTTTCCTAAAAATAATGCGGGTTCGCATCAAGGTGACAGGGCGCGAATACATTCCTGAGGACGGAAAATTTCTGCTTGTATGCAACCATATTTCCTGGCTTGACCCCGCCATTGCCATTGTGCTTTTGCGGCGCTATCACATTGCTTTCATCAGCCGCAAGGAAAATTACAGCTACCCCATCGCGAACAAATATCTCTATAAAGCGGCGTGCCTTGCCCTCGACAGAGAAAATAACCGTGAAGCGCTTAAAACCATAAACAAAGCCGCCGAATTTTTGAAAGACGGCGTTTGCGCCATCGGAATTTACCCCGAAGGCTGGGTCACCAAGACCGGCGAACTTCAGGAATTCCGCCACGGCGCATTCCGCATTGCCAAAAAGGGCGAAGCACCCGTTGTTGTGGTGCATCTTTCCGGCGCGGAGCGCATTCTTAAAAAGCCGCTGTGGCGGCGCTGCACCGTAAATTTCGATATCAAGGGAATTATTCCGAAAGAATTTGTTGCCGAGCACAAAACGAACGAAATCAGTGACGCCGCAAGAGAAATTATGCTGAGCTGAAAAAACGCAAAATAAAAAGCCGCTCCCGGCAAGGGCGGCTTTTTTTGTTTTTGTTGCGGCTCAGAAATTATCTTTTCTCAAGCTCTGCACGGCAATGCTCGCAAATGTTTTTGCCCTTATAAACTTCAATTCCGTCGGCGCTGCCGCAGAAAATGCAAGCGGGCTCATACTTTTTAAGCATAACAGTGTTTTCGTCAACATAGATTTCGAGTGCATCTTTCTCGTTGATACCGAGGGTTCTGCGAAGCTCGATAGGGAGAACAATGCGTCCAAGTTCGTCAACTTTACGTACAATACCAGTAGATTTCATCTTTTTTTTACTCCTTCAAACACCAATTTGTCCAGTGACAATATAATACTTATTTACACCGATTTTGTCAAGGGGTTTAGGCAAATATTATCACAAATTGTCAAAAATCTGTAGTCCTTTTTCGACTTTAATATAACTTTTACAGAGAGCCGGTGAAGTTTGAATTATTTTTTCTTTTTTGCCGCCATATTTTCACTGATATTCGGTTTTTTCAGCGGGAATATTCCTGCTGTTTCCCGCGCTGCGCTTGAAGAATCTTCGCACGCAGTCACCCTTTCCATCGAACTTTTGGGAACGCTGTGCTTTTGGGGCGGACTTATGGAAGCCGCCAAGCGCAGCGGTCTTACGGACAAAATATGCTCAGCACTTTTACCTCTGCTCGGTGTTGTTTTTCCGGCTTTGCGGCAAAATCGCGCTGCGCTTGGCGCGATTTCCATGAACGTCACCGCAAACCTGCTTGGCTTGGGGAACGCGGCAACGCCCCTAGGCATTGCCGCCATGAAGGAACTTAAAGCTCTCTCCAAAAGCGGCTGCGCCGCCACGGTAGAGATGGTAAGCTTTGTGGTAATGAACACAGCTTCCCTTCAAATTCTGCCCACAACGGTGGCGGTTCTTCGCATGAAGGCGGGTGCCGCAGCGCCGCTTGATATTCTTCCGGCGGTGTGGATTGTAAGCGCATGCTCACTGTTTATCGGACTTTGCGCGGCAAAGCTTTTTTTCCGCGGCGGTGCAAAATGAACTCAGACATTATTGTTCCTCTTTTCATTGCCTTTGTTGCAGGCTGGTGCGTATATAAAAAAGTGGATTTTTTCGGCGCTTTTATTGACGGTGCAAAAGATGGGCTGAAATCCGCCGCTGCAATTCTTCCCGCGCTTTGCCTGCTTATGACTGCCGTCGGCATGGTGCGCGCCAGCGGCGCTTTGGAGGCGCTTTCCGTGTTTCTTTCTCCCCTACTTAATAAAACCGTATTCCCGGCAGAAGTGCTTCCTCTTGCGCTTTTACGGCCGTTTTCCGGCTCCGGCGCTTTGGCATACTACGAGGAGCTTTGCCAAACGCTCTTGCCGGATTCCTACCCGGCGCGGGTCGCCTCGGTGCTCATGGGCGGCAGTGAAACGACATTTTACACCATAGCGGTCTATTACGGCGCTGTTGGCATAAAAAAGACGCGGAACACCGCCTTTGCCGCGCTGTGCGCAGACTTTGCCGCCGCTGTGCTCAGCGCCGTAACTGTGTGGTTTATGTTTGGAAAAAGCTAAAGCTGGACACCGGTGTCGGTTCTCGGCTCCCTTGTGCAAGTTTTTAACGAAACGTTTGCGGAACACTCTCGGGCGCCGTTGTGCAAATAGTCCGCTTTAGCTGCTTATGCACAGTTCACCGCAAAAAAACTGCATTTCATCAGAAATGCAGTTTTTTGTCGTTATACTAAACTATATCAGCCTTCGGTAGAAGCACTTGCGCTATCCGCGCCGCTTTCGGATTCGGCGGAGCTTTCTGCGCCGTCGGAAGCAGTTTCGCTGCTTTCGTTGCCGGAAGCGTCGGATTCGGCTTCAGATTCGGAGCTGTTCGCCGCTTCATGGGCTTCTGCCGCTTCCGCAATGCCGGCAATCATACCGCCAACCTGCTCAAATGCGTCAAATTTGCTCACTTCAAGGGCATCGCTGAGGCCGCCGAGCCAGCTATCAAACTTTTCGTTGATAAGAGTGCTCTTAAGGGTGGAATAAATGTTATTTTCGCCGCGGCCGGAGAAGTACATAACATGATAGCCGTAGCTGGTCTTTACAATGTCGGTGTCACCGGGCTGACGGTCTTCTGCAAAGCACCAATCCTCGAACGGAGCAACCATCTGACCCTTTAGCACGCCGCTGTAAAGTCCGCCGTTGGTTTTGGAACCACCGTCCTCGGATTTTTCCTCGGCAAGAGCAGCAAAGGTTTCCTCGGTTTTATCGCCGGCAAGGAACTCCTCGAGCACATCTTTGGCTTTCTTTTCAGCTTCCGCCCATGCTTCATCGGTAGCGGTGCCGTCCTCGCCTTTTTCGGGCATAATAAGGATATGACGAACGTCAACAGGCTCGTAATCGGCGCTTACACGCTCCACGAACATAACCGGAATGAAGCCGCCGTTGGTTTCGTCCTGATAAACATAGGTGTCGCCGGGCTTGCGTGCGCTGTCAAAGAGCCAATCGCCAAGGCCGTCATAGCCTATATCGGTATATTTTGCGCCGGTGTAAAGAGTTGCGCTGTCCTTTTCATAGTTTGTCTTTTTGTCCTCGGCAACATTTTCTATAACATTGGCAACAAACTCATCCTCGGTTTTTGCGGAGGCAACTGCCTCTGCCTTTGCGCGGTATGCAGCAACATCATCGTCGGTGTAATTCTCTATGTCATCGGCGTAGAAGAAGGAAGCAAAACGGAAAGTTACGGTGTCGTAATCGTTCTTATGCGCCTCGTAATAGTCCCGCATTTCCTGCTCGGTCACCTCAAGAGTATTCTGCTTACTGTCCGCATAGGCTGCCGCATAATAGCTGATTTCGGACATTTTGTAGATGGTGTCATAGTCCATGCCGGAGCCATACATGGCGGTGATGTATTCCTCAACGCTTGCGCTGCCGTATTCCTCAGCGGCATTTTCAAGGTCGGACTGCAGGCTGTCAAGGGCGTCCTTGTAGTCGCCGGTAAGCTCGAAGTTTTCTTCCTTTGCGGCAAGGTAGAGCGCTGTCATATCCTTGAGGCTGTATTCGATGTTTTCGCGGATATATTCATCCCAAGTCTGATCCTCGCTGACTTTCTGCTCGGTAAGGGGGCTTTTTACATCGACATAGCTTGAAATATTGCTGCCGAGATATTGATACATCTGGGTATAAATCTGGTTAAAGATGCTGACATACATATAGTTAATGTCGTTGAGAGTATACTGCATATCGCCAACCTGCATTACAGGTGTATCATATATGCTTTCCGGCTCTTTTTCGGTGTTCGAACACGCCGCAAGGGATGTGAGCATGAGCACTGCGGCAAGAATCACCGCAAGAATTTTTTTCATAGGTTTATTTCCTTTCGAAAAGTTAAAATACGGGACGGCACCGCATTTTGTGCACTGCCGTCCCAAAAAATTGCGTCAATTAAAGGTGTTTTGCCGCCATAAACTTTGCAGAACCGTTGGTAAGGGTGTAGCCCTCTTTGATTCCTTCGATATACTCGGTATATTTTTCGGAACGGATGTCGCTGTCAATGGCGTGGTGATAATAATCTTCGCCAACGCCTACAAAGTACATAAGGTGATAGCCGTAATTGGTTCTGATGATCTCAACATCGCCCTCTTTGCGTGCAGAGTCGAAGCACCAATCTTCAAATTCCTTGACCATCTGACCCTTCTGGATATTCTCGTACAATCCGCCGTTGGATTTGGAGCCGGAATCTTCGCTGTATGCAAGGGCAAGGTAGCCGAAGTTGTCCTCGGTTTCGCCAAGAGATTTATAGGTTTCAAGGTAGCCTTCGGCTTTTTCTTTTGCTGCATCCCAAGAATCGGTGCTGGTGCTGTCCTCGGGTTTTACAAGCAGGTGTCTTACGGAAACCATGTTGTAGTGCAGATCGTCTTTTGCTTCAAAAACAACGATGTAGTAACCGTTGGTTGCTTCAAATACTTCTTTATCACCTGCTGCGCGGCTGTCCTCAAAGAGCCAGTCGGCAAATGCCTCGTTTGCGCCGCTGTGGGAAACATATCTGGATTCGGTAAGCTCGGAATCAAACTCGCTCTTGATATAAGCGGCAAGATCCTCGGAGGCAAGAGCTGCCTCGGCCTTTTCCTTTGCCTGCTTCATAGCGTCTTCCTCGGTAACGCCCTCGCTTGCGCTGCCGGAAACGAAGTAATATTCGTAAGTTACTCTGTCGTAGTCAAGCTTGTTTTCGTTATAGCGAGCGTCGATTTCGGAATCGGAAATTTCAAATCCTTCGCTTACGCTGTCGCCATAGGAATAAGCGTAGAGGTAACGCTCGTACATTTCTTTATAAACCTTTTCGTTTACGCCGCGGCCGTAAGCGGTTTCAAGATAAGCGCCTGCGGTGTAGCCGCTGCTCTTCGCGGTGGAAACAAGGTTATCCCAGTCGGTCTGGATCTGTTTCTTCTGAGAATCATCCAGAACGAAGCCTGCGGCTTCTGCCTGATCATGGAGAGCGGTAAGGGTTTCAAGGGATTTGTCGGTGTATTCCTTGAGGTACTCAGCCCATGTCTGCTCGGAAGAATACTTCTGCTTCTCAAGGGACTTTTTGGTGTCAAGTACAAGGGACGCATAGTTGCCGTACTGCTGATAGATAGTGTTATAAATCTGATAGTAGTTGCTGGTATACATCCAGTTATATTCCGCAACGGTATAAGTGGTATCTTTCACCTTTGCTGCAGGAACAAGGCGGGTGATGAAACTGGATTCATACACTGCCAAAGCTGCAAAAACCAAAACGAAAAGCACCGCGCCGATTTTCAGCCAAGTGCTCTTCTTTTTCTTTTTAGATGCTTCCTCCTGTGCAAGACGGCGTTTTTCTTGGGTCTTGTTTTCGATTTCGCTCATAATAAACCATCCTTATTGTTTTTAAGATTGCCTGCCGAAATTGACCGGCATATTAAATGACAATTATATATTATATCTGTTTGTTATCAGTATTTCAAGCTTTATCCTAAAAACAAATTGTTAAATTGCAAATTTAGCAGGATTGGCAGCTTTATTTTGCAATAAAAATCGCTTTTTTGCCGGAATTTTACTCATTCGCAACGCCGATGAAGCTTGTGCGGACGCCTGTGAGTATAAAAGTGCTGCTTGCGGAAAGGGAATTTGCGGAATTTTCGCCGTTAGTGCCGGTGCTGTCCGGCTTTTCCGGAGGCTTATTTCCGTCGGAAACAGACTGCTGCGCGTTGGTGCTCATCTGCCCGTCACCGGAGGTGCTGCCCTCAGTTTCAAACTTCGGCTCGACCGGGCGCGGAGTTTCTATGGGCTGACCGGTAAGTGCGCGGGAGATGTCCTCAAGCCATTCGCGGATGTTGTCCGGGATATTGTCATCGGATTTTATCCATTCTTCAAACCCGTCAGGAAGCTCGGTGACTATGGGGTCGTTTATAAGAACGGGTTTCCTTCCCTCAAATCCGCCGCCAAAGCCCATTCCGGGGGCTGCGTCAACGCTTACGGCGGTGTATGCCTGCTGCACGCCATCCACATATACGGTATAGTCAACGTTCTGTTCAAGCGCCGGAGAAGAGTAAGTTACGGAAGAAAATTCGCGTTCGCAGGCGGCTTCAATCACTGTGTTGCCGTCGGCATCTTTAACCGCAAGACCCTGCGCGGCGGTTCTGCTGCCGTTAAATGTAAGCTCCATGCAGTTCTGTGTGGAATTTTCGGAAACGCTGTCGTTGCGGGAACCGAACGCGGTAACGACGCCGCCGTTTATGGTAATGTCCATATCGGCATCAATGCCGCCGTCGCCGGTTCTGCCGTTCGCAACGGCAAGCACCGTTCCGCCGTTAATGGTAATGTATCCGTTGGAGTCGATACCGTCGCCTTCCTCGCCAAGGCCGCCGTTCACAAAGAGATAGCCGCCGTTCACTGTGGTGACGGAAATACCGTCCTCGTTGGTGTTAATACCGTCATCCTGAGAATTGATGTAGATATTGCCGCCGTTTATGGTGAGGTGCAGCTCAGAATCAAGTCCCTCGTTCTCCGCCTCAATATAAAGCTTGCCGGTGCCTTCGGCGCCGCCGTTTATATTTATGGTGCGTTTGGAACAGAACGCACCGTCGTATTTTGCAAACTTTTTCTGCTCGGAATTGTCCTTGTAAATTTTCGCAACATAGGAGCCGTTTATGTGGTTTTCGCTGCCGTCGGCAACGACTACATTTGCGCCCGCCGCAGAGGTATCCACAACGCCTTTGGTATCTACAGTGCTGTCGGAGCACTCATATACATTATAGAATATAACCGCAGGCGCAATTTCGCAGGTTATATCTGCGCCGTCAAGCACAAGAGTTACCACCGCGGTGGGGTCGGTGACGGCATCCTCGCCAAGGTCAACCGCAAGCTGGCCTTTGCTCAGCGTGCCGCTGACGCGGTAAATGCCTGCCTCTGTGATGGTGACAAGGGTGTGCGCGGCGGCCTCGGCTTCGGTGTGCTTGTCCTCGTCGTCGCCGTCGCCGTATTCGTTGCCGCTCTCGTAATTATCCATATCGTGGTAGTAAATAATTTCGCCGCCCACAGTAACGCCGCTTTTGCTTTCGCCCGCGGCAACGGTTTTGCCGTCCACAGTTATGCCATCGTCGGAAAGGACGATTTGCTTTGCGTCGGAATATTCGGTCTGTGTGCCGCTTTGGCTGCTGCCGCTGCTTTCGCTCTGGGAATTACCGCCCTGCTGAGTGCTGCATCCGGCAAGAGTCGAAAGGCAAAGCGCTAATGCGAGCACGGTGCTCAAAAGCTTTTTATTTTTCATAGGATAACGCCTCCTTCGATTTTCTTTGAATTGAGTTTACCCTGTTTCACAAATAAAATAGTGAACAATTTTTGAGAATTTGTTGCCCCCCACTATGAATTTTTTCATAAATAATTTTGAATTTGCCCTGTTTTCGGGCTTGAGCACGGCTTTGAGCACCGAAAAAGCGTACCCGTGCTCAAAAATTCCCCCAATATACAATTTGAGCACCGATATGATTTTCGGTGCTCAAACTTACGCGCTCGCGTGCTCAAAAATTTTATGCCATTGCTTTTGCCTTTTCAACAACGTCATCGATGGTGCCGGAAAGCAAAAATGCGGATTCCGGAATATCGTCGTGCTTGCCTTCAAGGATTTCGTTGAAGCCGCGGATGGTTTCGGAAAGCGGAACGTATTTGCCCTCAAATCCGGTGAATTGCTCTGCAACGTGGAACGGCTG
>USFO01000049.1 GCA_900553955.1 uncultured Oscillospiraceae bacterium | reverse complement strand
CTTCAAATATATCAAGGAGTTTTTATTCTGTCCATAGCTAAAGCTTTTTTTCCACCGGCAGAGCCAGTGGTTGTCCTACGAAAACAACACTGCTCCGCCTTATAGCGGCGGAGCTGCTGCCGCGACAGGATATACGCGCGGCGTATATGCCGCAGAATTATGCGGATTTGCTGCCGCAGGCAAAAACTCCTGTGGAGTTTTTGTGCCGCGGCGGCAGCGGCGAGGAACGCACGAAAGTGCGTTCCTATCTTGGCAGTATGCGCTTTACCGCGGCAGAAACGGAACACCCCATTGCGGAGCTTTCCGGTGGGCAAAAAGCGAAAATTTTCTTTGCGCAATTTGCCCTTGGCGACTATAATGTGCTCATCCTCGACGAGCCGACCCGCAATCTTTCTCCTCTTTCCGGGCCGGAGGTTCGTGCCGTGCTCAAGAGCTTCGCCGGAACGGTAATCGGCGTTTCCCACGACCGTAAATACATAGCGGAAACGAGCACCCGTGTGCTCAAGCTTACGCCGCAGGGGCTTTGCGAACAATTTTGAGCACGGAATGCGTGCTCAAAATTGTTCCGCGGCAATTCGGCTCAAAAATGAGCACGCACTTCGTGCTCAAGCAAAAAAGGTTCGGCAAAGCCGAACCTTTTTATTATTAAAACGCATAATCAGCCTGCAAGCTTTTTATAAATCCAGTTCGTTGCGGCTGTAAGAGCATAAATCACGCCGCAAAGAATTGCCATTGCGGGGATAAAGAGTATTATAACATCAAGCACGTCGTCGAGGGTTCCCTCGCTGATGACGTTGGTAAGCTCCATTGCGCCGGAAATCACCGCAAAGGCAACGGAAGCAAAGCGGTAGCAATTCCGACAAACCGCGTCGCCGTCGTCGCTCCTAAAGGTGAAAATTCCCGTGACAATGGAGTAAATAAGCTTCGGGATCCAAAGCACCACGAACAGAATGAAGGAGCCGAGACTGTCGCCCTCGCCGGTGGGGTCGGTGTAAAAGAGGAAGCAAATTTCCTGAACCAGGAAAAGCACCGCAGTGGAAATTATCATGCGGCGTTTGTCGCGGCGGAGGGAGGCGCTGTCGTCGCGCTTTGCATGGAACATAATCAGACTGGCGAGGGTGATCACCGGACACACGCCGATGGCTGCCGTGCGGATAAGCCCAACTGCGTTTGTGCTGTTTTTCGTCGCAAAATACATGATAAACGGCAGCGCGATGAGCACCAGCATTGCCAGTCCCGCAAGAAAATCTACTATTGTTCCGCCGGAACGCATTCCGGAATACCCGCCGGAATAGCCGCCCGAGTAGCCTGAGGAGCCTCCGCCATAGGTGCTTTTGCCGGACGCATCGCCGGAAGCTTTTCTGCTGTAATACGGGGTTTCGTCCGTGTATTGTCCGATTTTTGCGCCGCTGTAACTATCGTATGTAACCTGTTTTTCGTTGCCGAAAAAGTCTTTTTCTGTGAAGGTTTGACTCACTTTACGACCACGGTCATCGTAATGAACGGTTCGGTCTTCTCCAAGTCCAAGAAAGCCGTTTTCCTGTCTGCTCTCCCCGGTTTTAATGCCGTAATCATCGTAATGGACGACTTTATCGTTGCCGAAAAAGTCCTTTTCCTGCCGGCTTTCTCCGGTTTTATTGCCGTTTGCGTCATAGTGAACGACCCTTTCCTCGCCAAAGCCCAGAAAGCCTCTTTCTACCTGACTTTCGCCGACCTTGTTGCCGTAATCGTCGTAGTGGACAACCTTTTCGTTGCCGAAAATATCGGTTACTTTTTCGCTTTTCATTAGCTTTCCTCTTTTCTTTTTTTGAAATTATTCTACGAACCGGTTGCTCGGGATTGCAATAAAATTTTCTTCGATTTTTGGATAAAAGGCGGTGAAAAGTTTTTTAATTGCGGCGCTTTATTCGGCTGTTGCAAGTACCATTTTTTCTTATTAGGCGAGGGCGCTGGCGCGCGCGGGTGAGGCAAGGCAGCTTTGCGCAAACACTATCACTGGTCGCGGATACAACCCCTCAGTCGCGCCGAAGGCGCGACAGCTCCCCTTACACAGGGGAGCCAAGAAGCACTCTGCGTTTCCGCTGCGCAGCCCCTCACCGCTGCTTCTCGATTTTGCCGCCGGAGATGCGGTAAACGCTGTCGCAAAGCGGCAGCACGCTTTCGCGGTGGGTCATCACAATGAGGGTTTTGCCGCGGCAAAGGTCGGTTATGTTCTTAAGCACCTGCCGCTCCGTTTCAAGGTCAAGGGCGGAGGTTGCCTCGTCAAGCAGCAGCACCGGAGCACCTCGCAGAATGGCGCGGGCAATGGAAAGGCGCTGGTTCTGACCCTCGGAAAAGCCCGCGCCGCGCTCGCCAAGGGGTGTGTTTATGCCGTCCGGCAGCGCCGCGACGAAGTCGTAGGCGCAGGCGGCGCGCAGCGCAGCAAGGATTTCCTCGTCGGTGGCATACGGCGAAAAAAGGCGCAACATTTCCGCAATAGTTCCGGAAAAAACAGCCTTTTCCTGCGGAACATATGTGAAAATTTTCCGGGTGGCGGGCGAAATTTCCGCCGTTTCGCCTTTCGCCGAAAGAACGACCTTGCCGCAATGCGGCTTCACAAGCCCAAGCAGCACACGCAGAAACGTGGTTTTGCCGCCGCCGGAGGGGCCGACGAACGCGGCAAACTCGCCGGGGGCAATGGTCAGGTTCACGCCGGAGAAAACCTCGCCGCCGTTTTTATAGCCAAACGCCACATCGCGGAATGCGATTTCCGGTGCTTCGCCGCTGTTCGCAATGGCGGTGGCAGCAGCATTTTCGCCGGATTCTTCCCGGGGAAGATTGAGCACGGCGATGATTCTGCCGGCGGAAACCGTTGCAGAAATTACGGTAGGAACCGAGCTGATTAAAGAAGATATGCTTGAGGAAAGGTAGCCTGAAAGCTGAAGAAACAGCACCATTGTGCCGATGTCGATGGCACCGGTAAACAGCCGGAAGATGCACCAGCCCATACATAGATACGAAACCGCAAGCCCCAAAACGGACATTCCGGAGGTGACCTTCACCGAAAGAGCGTTGTACTCAAGGCTGGCATCGTAGTAAATTTTCTGTAATTGTGCAAGGCGGCCGTCCAGACTTTGGGAAAGCCCGAACGCCTTGACCGTTTGAATATTCTGTAATGATTCCTCAAAAAAAGACATAAGCTCGCCGCCGGCTTCGCGAATTTTTGCGCCGTAGCTGCGCATTCGGCGCAAAAGCAGCGCGGAAATCAGCGCTGCCGCAGGAATGCTTATAAGCGAAAGCAGCGCCATGGCGGCATCGTAGTAGAAAATTATCACCAAGGCGCCGATAAACTGCGCTAATTTTACTGTAACCGAAGGAATCCAGCCGATTACACTGTCCGCAACGGTGGAAACATCGCCGTTTATGCGGTTCAGCAGGTCGCCTGAGTGGAAAGAAGAAACTTCCTCCCAAGTTGTAGAAATGAACTTGCTGAAAACGTCGGCGCGGATTTCGTTATTCACCCGCAGGGAAATTTTTGCGGAAAGGCGGCGGTTCAGGGCGGAAACGGCAATGCCGGAAACGCCGAGAAACACATAGAGTGCCACCGCAGCCGCAGAAATTTTTCCCCCGAGGACTTCGTTGATAAGGTTCTTCGTCACAAGGCTTGCGGCGAGGGCAAGCCCGGTGGCGAACAGCCCGATGGCTATGTACAGGGCGATGAGCCACCTATATTTTGCGGCGTAGGAGTAGAGCCACTTTGTTTCGTTCCACATTTCGCGAAAGGCGCCGCTTTTATATTTCTCGATTATTTTCTTTAACATAAAATAGCTCCTTTCGGGGGATTTTTGTGGGGTGTGCTGAGCTTAAGCAGCGCGGGAGCGGCGCAAGCGCTCTCAATCAGCGAGTGCAAAACGTTAGAAAATCCTCTCAGTCTTTTGTTGCCGCGAAGCGGCAACAAAATCCAGCTCTCCTTGTAAACAAGGCGAGCCAAGACGCTCCCACGCCAATGCATGGATTCCCCGCGGTTTACAAAAGTTCGCCGCATTACTCTTTCTCTTTGCCGTAGTTATATCCGTAGCTTTTGTAGTTATAGCCATAGCCGTACTTGCTTCCGTAGCCGTATCCGTAGTTGCCCCCGGTTTGGCGCACGCCGCCGATGACGTAGCCGATCATTTCGGCGCGGTTTTCGGAAAGGGACTGGATGTTATCGATTATCTGACTGCGGGAGGCGTAGTCAGCCTTTATCACATAAATCACGCCGTCGGAATAGCGGATAAAGGATTCCGCGTCGGAAAGCATACCGCTCGGCGGGGTGTCAACAATCACATAATCCGCCATGTCGCGAAGCTTTTCAAAAATATTCTTGATTTTCTTTGAGCGTAAAATGCTGAACGGCGCGGCAGAGCTTCCGCCGGAGATAAGTTTAAGATTTTCCACACCGACATCAGTCAAAAAGCCCGGCAGATATGGGTTCTGCGCCTCAAGGGCATCCACAAGGCCACGGCTTTCGTGGCGAACGTGGAAAAAGCGGCGCAGGCTTTGCAGGCGAAGATCCGCGTCAACAAGAATAACCTTTGAACCGTTCTGTGCAAGAGAAACCGCAAGGTTCGCCGCAAGGGTGGTTTTGCCCTCGCCGGGGACGGTGGAGGTGATGAGAATAACCTTCGCGTCGTTTTTTTTGCAGTAGTGCAGCAGGCGGGCGCGGACGGTCAAAATCGCCTCGGTGAATGGGCGGCTGGCGGAGGACTCCGTAATCAGGATGGAGCCGTTGCCGCCGGTGCGCTTTTTCACCCGGCAATAGGGCAAGGTGCCAAGGCACTTGATGCTCACCGCGTTTTTAAGGTCATCGGCGGAGTTCACCGTGTGGATGGAAAGGGCGATTATGCCCATGATGAGCACCACAACTCCCGCTCCGAGGATTGCGCCTTTTACGGCGCTGCCCTTCCAGCTGCGGCTGTTCGCCGGAGAGGCAGGCACGGTGGCTTCCTCAATGACGTAAATGCGCGTGTCGCCGAGGACCATCGCCGCTACGCGGGGGTAATTTTCCATAACCGCGTTCAGCACGTCGTATGCCTCCTGCGGGTCGGAGCTGCGCACCGTAAGGGCAAAAAGGTTGGAGTTTTCCGCCGCAAGAGAGGCATTGATGGTGGCATTAAAAGTATCTTTGCCAAGGCTTTGGGCGATAAGCTCGCGCATCGCCTCGGTGGAAATTATATCGGAGAAGGTGCTGACCACCTGCCGGGCGGCGGCGGTGTCGTAATAGGTACTGTAAGACTGCACGTCAAGGGCGTAGGTGTACCCGGCGGAAACTGCGAAAATCGCCTTGGCTTCGTAGTAAGGCGTGTACGCCTTATACGAACGGTAGCCCATGGCGCTGCCGCCGATTACCGCCGCAAGGATGACCACCCAAAGGCGGCGGAAGAAAATCCGAAAGAAGTTCCGAAACAGGGTGGAAAGGTCAATGACATTTTCGCTTTCCTGTGCGTGCTCAAAGCGGTTCTCGTGCTCGTGCTCAAAGGTCTTGGAGGTATTCTCTTTTTCCATGCTCATTCCTCCCTTTCCTTTTGTTCGGCGGCTGCTTCGGCGTATTTTTCATAGCCATAATTGCCATAACCGCCGTATTTGCCGTACTTGCCGTAGTATCCGTAGCCGTATTTACCGCCGTAGCCGTACTTTCCGCCATAGCCGTAACCGTAACCGTAGCCGTAGCCATAGCCGCCGTTTGAGCGCATAGTGCTTACATCGTTGAAGATAAAGCCCATAAACTCGGCGTTTTTGGTGCGGAGCACGTCGATGGCGTCGTTAATCATGGGTGCGGGCACGCAGTCCTGCCGAACCACAAGGATGGAGTAATCCGCAAAGTCCGCCAGAACCTCTCCGTCGGAGAAAATCTCCAGCGGGGGCGAATCTATCAGCAGGTAGTTGGAGCTTTCGCGCAGGCTTTTGAGTATGGTGAGAAAGCCCTCTGTATTGAATAAATCCGCGGGCGCCTTCGGTTGCTCCGGACAGTAAATGACGTGCAGATTCTTCTTTGGGTGATAAATCATGTTGAGGGCGATGCCGTTTATGCTGAAGTTTTGCAGCGGTTCCCAGCCGTCCTTTTCGGAAATATTCTTGTAGCGAGACGGCTTGCGAAGGTCGCAATCCGCAATAATGATTTTGTCGTGCTTCATGCCGAGGGAAAGCCCGATATTTTCAATGAGCATGGATTTGCCCTCGTTTTGGCAGACGCTGCCTATGAGGAACACATTTTTGCCGTTTTCGGCTTTTTTCTGCTCAATTTTGGAACGGATGTAGTGAATGGACTCCGTAAAGGCAAAGCCCGCCATGGGGTCGGTAACCACCGGCGCTTCCGGGCGCTTTTTGCCCGCGGTGCGGATAAGATTTTTTGCCGCGCCCTTCACCGTGTGCCAAGCCCTTCCGTGAGGAATGCTGCGCAGCAGTTTTCCGTCGATTTTGGCGCGGGCGGCACTTTCCGTCTGAACCGTATCGGCGTAAACAGAGAACGCGCAGAGCAGCGCAGCCATCAGCAGAGCGCACGCAGCCGCGGCGATAATCTCCGTCTTTAAGCGGCTGCCGGTGAAGGTGGAAACCTCCGTAACGGTGGGTGCGCTGAGGGTGGTGATTACCGCATTATTGAAGATTTTGCCCGTGAGCACGGCATGGTTCTCCGAAAGGGCGTTTATCATGGCGAAAGCCTGCTTCGCCGTGGGGGCTGTCACCCGCAGGGTGACAAGGTTCGTATTCTCTTTATTTTCCGCGGTGATGCTGCCGGAGAAATTGCTGATTCCCGCCATAGCGGCAACCTTTTGCTGCATAAGCTCGCCGGAAAGCAGCTCGGAAAAGGTGGATGCAACGGTGTTCGCCGTGGAAATATCCACAACGGAGGAATATGTCGAGGACTTTGCCATTACGACGAAGGTGGCGGAGCCGCTGTACTGCGGCTTATAGAAGCTCGTAAGCACAAGGTACGCGCCGAAAAGCCCGCAGAGCGCCGCGGCAAACACCATCCAGATGTTCCGCAGCACCGCGCGCACAAGGCAAAGGGGCTCAATATCGCTGTATCTGATTTCGGAATTGTTCAAAACACCGCCCCCTTTACTGCACCACCACGGTAAGGATTGCGGAATAGGCATATCCTCGTTCGTTGGTGTATGTATAATTAACATCATAGGTTCCGGCGGCGTTCGTATCAAGGTCGGTTTCTACCGCAACGTCGTTCCATGTGAAAATCTCCGTTCCGCCCTGCTTCATATCCCAAACGGACTTTATATAGTCCATCGGGTCGAACTCGCTGCCCTCGTCGATATACACAAGGTAGTCGGTAAGCTCGATATAGGGGTCGTAGATGCCGTAGCGCTTGATGGTGACGGAGAGCGAAAGTGCGGAGGTATCGCCCAAAGAGTTTGTCACCTGCACGGTGACGGGGTATGTTCCCTCGGTGGTGTTATTGAGTGCGGTGGCAGTCACCTTAATTGCGATCGTAAGGTCGCCGTCGATTACGTCATAGGCGGAGAGCCTGTCCTTCAGGGTGACGGTTGCGCCGGGTTCGTAAACCAGAGGCTTTGAAAGGCGGAACTCCGTCTTTTTATAATCGGTATAGCGCAGCGTGCGTGTGGCGGTAGCCATATTGTCGGCTTTATCGAACACTATGAAGGTTATTTTTGCGGTATCCTTTCCTATGAGCTTTGAAATGCTCTTTACCGCAACCTCCGACGAAAGGTCGCCGTCGCTGTCGTCCCATGCGGTAACGCCGGAAAGCAGCTCCTCCTGCTTTGTGCGAACGCTGATTTCCAGAACGTCGGAATCAAAGCTGATTACCGGCGGGGTGCTGTCGGTGAAAAAATGCTTTTGCACAAATGTCAGTGCAAAAAGCCCTGCCAGCACCACGGTCAAAACCGCAAGTGCAATTTTTGTTACTTTTAACATTAGCCCACCTCTTTTTTTAATCTTCTCCGGGGGAAAGCACGGAGCTTCCCTCCGCAATGCGTCCGGGATTTACGGACAGCAGTATTTTAGCATATTCTTCCGAATATTCCGATGAAATAAAGTCAAAAACCTCCGTCATATCGGGAGTGCGGCACTCCGTTCCGTGGGCGTCGCTGGCGATTATGTGCGCAAAGCCGCGGCGCAGAATCCAGTCCGCGGCAAGGCGCGGACCTTTGCCGAAGCGCCCGAGCACGCTGCCCTTGTTCACCTGAACGATAATGCCGGAATTAAACCATCGGGCAACCCGCGCCGGGTCGTGCTGAACGGCGGCGTAGCGCTCCGGGTGAGCAAGCACCGGAGTCAAGCCCTGCCGCCGGACATACTCGAGAGCGTCGTCCATATAGCCGCCGTCCTCGCCGAAATCAAATTCGCCAAGCAGGTACTTAGTCCCGCCGAGGGTCATAAAGCTCCCGCTCTCCAGAATTTCCGGCAGGTTATCGCGAATGAAAAGCTCCATTCCGGTAAGAATTTTTACCGGAACGTGATTTTGCGAAAGCGCGTCCCGAAGCATGGCGGCGCGGTGGCGGATAACCCGGCAGCGCAGCGCCATATCGTCGTCCTCCACGTTGGAATGCGGCGTTGCCGCAATGGTACAAACGCCGCCGGCAAGCGCCATTTTTGCCATGGCGACGGAGGTTTCAAAATCCGGCGAACCGTCGTCCATCCCGGGCAGAATGTGGCAGTGCAAATCCGTGAACTTCATTTTCCGCCGCTCCTTTCCCCCGCTCCGCCGCCAAAAAGGCGCACCCCGGCAGTTTATAGTCATACATTATATACTATACCATATTATAAAGAGCTTTTCAAGAATATGGGACGGAATAATGATAATTTTTTGAAAATCAGAAGTGAGAAGTGCGGCGCTGTGCGCCATCTCGGCTTCCCTGTGCCGCAGGGCGTAGCTCCGAACTACGCACTCCTTGCTGCTTTGCAGGATTTCTTGCGGCTTCGCAAAAAAATGGGCAAAAATTTCCGCAAATTTTCTTCAAAAAACTATTGACTTTTGCGATTTAAAGCTTTATACTCTTAAACATAAAATCATTCTTGAGAAAGGAAGCACCAACGATGAAAAAGTTTGCAATGAACATGGCAAAATACTTTAGCTTTACCGTTCGCTATTTTGCGGGCTATTTTTGCTATGCTTATTATTACTTTTATCGCAGCAAATCGGTGCTTCCCATGACAGTTTGATTTTTCTGTTTTGCAAAACAACAGGATTTTTAAGCGCGGTCACTGCGGAAGCGGGGACCGCATATTTTTTTGAAAAAACGGAGGAAGTAAAAATGAAACTTAAACAGATTATCGCAGCCGTTCTTGCCGCTGCAATGATGACCGCAATGACCGCCTGCAACCCGAACGGCGGCGAACAGTCCCAGTCCGGCTACGAACCGAGCCAAAGCCAAAGCGAGGGCGAAAGCGAAAGCTCCGACGGAAAGAAATTCAAAGTCGGCGTAATTCAGCTTGTTCAGCACGACGCACTTGACGCCGCAACCCAGGGCTTTGTCGACACGCTGACAGAAAAGTTCGGCGACAATGTTGAAATCGTCGTACAAAACGCCTCCGGCGATTCGCCCACCTGCGGCGTAATTGCCAACCAGTTCGTTTCCGAAGGCGTAGACCTTATTATGGCAAACGCAACCCCTGCCCTTCAGGCAGCAGCCGCCGCCACCGGAACTATTCCGATCGTGGGAACTTCCGTCACCGACTATGCCACCGCACTTCAGATAAGCGATTGGACCGGCAAAACCGGCACCAATATCACCGGAACCGCCGACCTTGCGCCCCTTTCCGAACAGGCTGCCATGATTAAGGAGCTGTTCCCTAATGCCAAGAAGGTGGGCATACTTTTCTGCTCCGCCGAACCGAACTCCGCATATCAGGCAAATGTAATCAAAGAGCAGCTTTCTTCTCTTGGCATTGAAAGCGAAGAATTCACCTTTGCCGATACCAACGATGTCGCCGCCGTCACCAACACAGCCTGCGGAGCCTGCGATGTGCTCTATATTCCCACCGATAACACCGCCGCCTCCTGCACCGAAACCATCAACAATGTGGCACAGCCTGCCGGCGTTCCCATTGTGGCGGGCGAAGCCGGCATTTGCTCCGGCTGCGGCGTGGCAACCCTCTCCATCAGCTACCATGACCTTGGCAAAATCACCGGCGAAATGGCAATCGAAATCCTGACCGAAGGTAAAAACCCCGCCGAGATGGAAGTTCGCTTTGCTCCCGATGTTACCAAAATGTATAACCCGGATATCTGCTCCGCTTTGGGCATCACTTCTCCGGAAGGTTACTCTCCGCTGGAATAATAAACTAATTGGCTGAATCTGCGACACCCGCGGCAACGCCTTGACGAGCACAGGGAAGCACCCTTGCCCACCTGAATAAGTCCCAATTTTAAGTTTGTATAATAAAAAAACAAAGAAAGCAAGGAACAAAAATGAAGTTCACTCGATTTATTGCGGCGGCAGCAGCTGCCGCCATGATAGCCGCCACCGCCGCCTGTTCCGCAGGAGGCAGCGGCTCTGCCGAATACAAGGTCGGAGTCATTCAGCTTGTTCAGCATGACGCTCTTGACGAAGCCACAAGGGGCTTTGAGGACGCATTGAAGGAAAAGCTGGGCGACAAGGTTCAGATTGTGGTGCAGAACGCCTCTGGCGATTCGCCCACCTGCGGCGTTATCGCAAACCAGTTCGTTTCCGAGGGGGTAAACCTTATTATGGCGAACGCCACCCCCGCTCTTCAAGCTGCCGCTGCAGCCACGGACAGTATTCCCATTGTGGGAACCTCCGTCACGGACTACGCCACGGCGCTTCAAATGGCGAACTGGAACGGCAAAACCGGTATGAACATCACCGGAACCTCCGATTTGGCTCCCCTTTCCGAACAGGCAGCCATGATTAAGGAGCTGTTCCCGGAAGCCAAAAGAGTGGGCATACTTTTCTGCTCCGCCGAGCCTAATTCGGTATATCAAGTAAACATAATTAAGTCCGCTCTTTCGGAGCTGGGGCTTGAAAGTGCGGAATTCACCTTCGCCGACACCAACGACGTCGCCGCCGTGACCACCACTGCCTGCGGAGCCTGCGATGTGCTCTATATTCCCACGGACAACACCGCCGCCACCTGTACGGAGACCATAAACAACATAGCACAGCCCGCAGGCGTGCCAATTATCACCGGCGAAGCCGCTCCCTGCGCCGTCTGCGGCGTTGCGACCCTCTCCATCAGCTACTACGATATAGGTCATATCGCCGGCGAAATGGCGGCGGAAATCCTTACCGAGGGCAAAAACCCCGCAGATATGGAAATCCGCTTCGCTCCGGAGGTCACCAAGATGTATAACCCGGATATCTGCTCCGCCTTGGGCGTCACTGTCCCGGAGGGCTACTCTCCGCTGGAGGGATAAGGCGGAACGAAGTAACTTAGCGCATTCTCGGCTCCCCTTATTTATAAGGGGAGCTGTCACGCCCAAAGGATTTAGCGGCGTGACTGAGAGGATCTTTGTCCGCATTACCGTGGCTCTACGGAGCACATATCTCCTGCCCCACAATATTCCTCTGCGCTTCCGTCAGCGGGGCGATACTTACCCCTTTTCTTTTGTAACCAAAAGAAAAGCCGTAAGACGGT
>USFO01000048.1 GCA_900553955.1 uncultured Oscillospiraceae bacterium | reverse complement strand
TCGGGTTTCTAATCTCAACCGCCTCCCCGACGGGGTCCCGGGCGGTTTTTCAGTTCACCTTGGATGCTCGACCGCCGTAGGTGCTTCGCACCAGCCGAGGTTATTTATTTCAATGCCGCGGCGCAGGGCGCATACTTATCAAGGCGGCTGAGCCGCGGTTAGCAAGGCTGTTTGCGTGCCGCAGGTTGCGGCGCATCTCAATTACACCGTATTCATTAAAAGCAAAAGCGCCCTTGCGGGCGCTTTTGTTTGCGTTATATCAGGTGACTATCTTTGTGGCGGCGTCGGTTCCGTCGTCCTCATAGACATGGAATGTATCGAAATTTATTTCGATATATTCGCCGATCTCGTGTTCATCGTAGGTTTCCGGCGGAGCGATTACGCGCACGCCCTTGCCGTTGGGCAGGCGGACGTAGCAGTCGTTGACATCGCCCATGAAAGTCTTGTTATCAAGCATACCGTGGAGCTTACCGCCCTCCTTGCAGAGGTGGATACTCTCGGGGCGAATCGCAACAACAACCTTGCCGGTAAGCTCGCCGTCATAGTCAAGGTACTGGTCGGTGCTGGTGATGTTGATTTTGCCGTCAGCGGCTTCGCCCTTGATAAAGTCGATTTTGCCCACGAACGCGGCGACAAACTGGTTCGCCGGCTTGCGGTAAATCTCCATAGGCGGACCGACCTGCTGGATAATACCGTCATTGATAACGATAACCTTGTCGGACATGGTCATTGCTTCAACCTGGTCGTGAGTTACATAAACAACGCTGATTCCAAGCTTTCTCTGAATCGCCTTAATCTCAAATCTCATACTCTCGCGGAGCTTAGCGTCGAGGTTTGAAAGCGGCTCGTCAAGAAGCAGAAGATTCGGTTCTGCAACAAGCGCACGGCCAAGGGCAACGCGCTGCTGCTGTCCGCCGGAAAGCTGAGAAGGAATTCTGTCGGCGTACTGGCTGAGGTGAACAACCTCCATAATGGCGTCGACCTTCTTTTTAATCTCATCCTTCGGCATTTTTTTGATTTTGAGCGGATATGCGATGTTGTCAAAAACGGTCATGTGCGGCCAAACGGCATAGCTTTGGAAAACCATGCCGATGTCGCGTTTTTCCGGCGGAACAAAGGTCTTGTCGGAAGAAACAACTCTGTCGTCAATGGTGATGGTACCGCTTGTGGGTTTTTCAAAGCCCGCAAGCATACGGAGCATGGTGGTTTTTCCGCATCCGGAAGGGCCAAGCAAGGTTACAAACTCCTTGTCCCCAAAAACCTGGTTGAACTCCTTCAAAACTTCGACATTGCCGAAGCATTTTCTTACTTTATCAATTTTAATGGTTGCCATTTTTTATTCCCCCTTATCAAATTGAGAACTTGCCCTTGGTCACTTTATTCAGCAACCAGTTGACCAAAACGACGAATATCAGAATCGCCGCAGCCATAGCGGAAGCCGTTTGTTGGCTGTGATAGGTTTGGTACTGATAAAGTTCGTAACCAATAGTCTTTGTATCGGTGGAATAAAGCAGCGTGGACATGGTAAGTTCGTAGAAGCAGGGCATAAAAATGAGGAACCAGCCCGCAACCACCGAAGGCGCAATCAGCGGAATTGTTACATCCTTGAACCGCCTTATCCAACCTGCGCCGGAAATCTGCGCCGCTTCTTCAAGGGATTCATGTATCTGCGTCATTGCCGAAACTATAGTGCGCATACCCATCATAAGGTATTTAATCATATAGGCAACGATCATGATGAACAGGGTGTTATAAATGTTGATGATAAATTTGCCGCTCATGGTCATGATAAGACCAAGAGCAATAACTATACTCGGAGTGCCGGAACCGAGAGTGATAAGGAAGTCGGGAATGTGGCGGCCTTTAACTCTGGTTCTGGTAAGCAGATATGCCATTACGCAGGAAATTACGATACCCGCAGTTGCCGCAACAGACGCGGAAATGAGGGAGTTCTTCGCGGAGTGAATAATCTGTCTTCTGGTGAATACGACCTGCCAATACTTCGTGGTGAAGTTTCCCGGTGAAAAGAGGCTTTTGCCCATGTTAGTGGTAAAGGAGGTTGCAAATACGGTTGCGAACGGAATTCCGACAACGATAATCGCAAAGATTATTACCAGTATGGTTACGGGAATACGCCATTTGCCAAGGTCGACAATGTTCGGGCGGGTGGATTTGCCCGAAACGGTTATGTATTGCTTACGGCCGACAACGAAGGTGGAAAGATAAAGAATGATGTTCGCCACAAGCATCAGGAAAACCGCCAATGTGGTCGCATCGGAAAGTCCTTCGCTGGAACCGAGATATACGAAGTCAATTATACGCGTGGTAACCGTATCTATGTTGCCCGGCGCACCGATAATGGACGGAATGCCGTAGCAGGACGCCGCAGAAACAAAAACAAGCAGCGCAGCCGCAACAATGGAGGGCATCATCATCGGCATGGTAATGGTCGCCACAGTTTTAAGCGGCGATGCGCCGGAAATTTTGGAAGCTTCCTCGAGGGAGGGATCCATTTTTTCCATCGCGCGGGATATGGTTATAAACGCATAGGGGTAATAGAACGTGGTAAGTACCCAAATAAGTCCGCCAACGCTGTAAATGTTGAACGGCATCTCGGAAAGATGTAAAATGTCCGCAATGAACTTGTTAAGAGTGCCAACCGTAGGGTTGAGCAGACGCAGCCACGCCATAGCGCCGACATACGGCGGAACCATATAGGTCATGACGAAAAGCGTGCGGAAGAATTTTTTGAAATGGAGATTCGTGCGCCCGATAAGCCATGCCAGCGGGAACGCAATAATTACGCCGAATATCATGGATGCGCTTGCAGTGACCATAGTGTTGCGCAGCGCGTTCCAGTTAAGCTTATATGTATATACTCTTTGGAAAGCCTCAAGAGAGAAGCTTCCTGCCGGGAAGAATGCGTGGTAAACAAGGTAAAGCAGAGGAAATACCTCGAACACCAAAAGGAACAAAACAATTGCTATAATAATAACCCATTTTACGTCAAAATAGAATTTCTTTTTTGGCGCAGGCGCTGCAGCAGCACCGGTATTTGCCATGACACACCGCCCCCTTTATAAAAATTGAGCTTCCAGCGCCACAGCCCAAAAAGTCAGCCACGCTGAAAAGTTTTGATTTTCTGAAAATGCAAGGGCGAAAGGACGCCTAAAGGCGTCCTTTCGCTTTGTAATTCTAAAGAATCACTGTTTATCAGTCTGTTTTCAAAGAGCTGAAATTAGCCTTCAGGAAGTTTAACTCTCTCTTCAAATGCGGTACGAACCTCGGAACGGTTCTTATAGCAGAACTCCCAGTCGATGGGCATTTCGTTTGCGGTGATTTCCTTGGTTGCGATTGCGTCATAGGGAGGCTCCGGATAATCGCTGCGGACGGAGTGCATCCAGCCCTTTACGATTGCGGACTGACCAACCTGAGAAAGGAACCAGTCGGTGATAACTTCGCAAGCTGCGGAGTTGGCGTTGGCGCTCATGTCGTCATTGATGGTCATGATAGGAGAAGGGCAAACAATGGTGCCGTCGGTCGGGTAGATGCACTCGATCTTGGACTGTTCTTCTTCTCTCTTCTTAAGTACGGATTCTTCGAGGATCATAACTTCTTTGCACTCGCCGGTTTCAAGCTTGGTGAGGGCAACGGAGCCGGATTCGACCATGACTTCCTGTTTGGAAAGAGCATCGAAGTACTCATAGCCGTATTTCTGGCTGAGAGCAACAGCAGATGCAAGCGCAGTACCGGAAGTGAGAGGGTTAGACATGGAGATCATGCCCTTAAGGCTCTCATCATAAGCAAAGTCATGCATGGACTGTGCAACTTCTTCTTTAGAGAACATGTCGGGGTTGTAAGCAAGAACCATGTTAGAAATACGAACGGGATACCAAGTACCATCGGGGTCGTAATCGAAAGCAAGGTTTTTTGCTTCGGGGGATTTGTAAGCATGAAGAATGCCCATTTCTTTGAGTTCAAGTGCATAGGAAGGTTCTGCAACCATCAGAATGTCACAGCCAAGTTTGCCGCTTTCAAGCTCGGTGGTAACTTTGGACTGGATGGTGCCGGTGCCGCCCTGGAAGAACTCGATTTCGCAGTTCGGGAAAACCTTGTCGAGAGTTACCTGAAGAGCCTCGATGATATCCTGATACATAGAGGTGTAGATAACTACTTTGCCGGTAACTTCTTCATGGATTTCGAGGTCTTCGGTATCAATACCGGTCTGGGTAGGGCCGCAGGCCGCAAGTCCGAGAACCATGATTGCCGCAAGCAGTGCAGCGAGAAGCTTTTTCATAATGTTTCCTCCTTGATCCTTGTTATAGAATCGTCATTATAAAATATGAAGCTTTGCTTCATTGCTAATTATAATATTTTTGCTCCGTAAAATCAATTTTAGGGGGTTTACCTTTTTGTAAAAATCTTGCAATGTACTTTGTTCATTTTAGATAATTTTTATTATCAAAGTCAGATGTTTGTAAAACAAATATAAATCAAGAAAAGTTAATTTCCTCGCTTTTTCGGCGAATTGCACAAAACCAAGTAGCGGAAATAGTGCAATATGCCGAATTTTCGGCTTCTCGGAGGTTTTTTTACCCCTGCCAAATTTCACCGTCATTGTGCATAAAAATCCACATCTGTTTTTGTGCAGCTTGACGGATTTTCTTTGCTTTATTTAAGAGCGTAAGCACTTATATTGGTATTTTTGCTCTTGAAATTTGACCTTGCACATTATACACTATTCACTCGCCGTTCCTGCTTGCGCTGCCGGGCGCAAAAATCTACGATTTGGATTCCACGCCGCCGGTTTCCCGCCCTTGGACGGAGCTTTCCGGTGTGCGCGCCTACCGCGACTTTTTTGAGGAGCATGATGGGGAATTTTGAGTGAATTTCTCGGCTCTCCCGTATAAGGAGAGCCGAGAAGCGCGCTGCAAGCCCTCAGCGTAAAGCTTGCAAAAGCCTATTTTGAGCACAGATTTTTCGGCTCCGTGCTCAAAAACAGTCAGAGCATGGTTTCTCCATGCTTTGATTTTTTATTTGCTGATAAATTCCTCCACTCGACGGTTTTTAGGGTGCTCAAAAATCTCCTCCGGCGTGCCCTGCTCCAGAACCGCGCCGTTTTCCATAAACACCACTTTGCTCGCCGCTTCCCGGGCGAAAGCCATTTCATGCGTCACGATTATCATAGTGGTGCTGCCGTCCGCCAATGACTTTATCACCCGCAGCACCTCTTCGGTCAGCTCCGGGTCAAGCGCCGAGGTCGGCTCGTCGAAGCAGAGAATGTCCGGGCGAAGCGCCAGCGCCCGGGCTATCGCCACGCGCTGCTGCTGCCCGCCGGAAAGCTGATGCGGATAAAAATTTGACTTTTCCGCAAGCCCGACCTGCAAAAGCAGTGCCCGTGCTTCTTCTTCGGCGGCGGCGCGCACCTGCGCCATGCTCAAAGCCGGGCGGTGCTCACGGTCGTGTAGCTCCTTTGCCAGCGCCACATTTTGCAGTGCCGTATATTGCGGGAACAGGTTGAAATTCTGAAACACAAGCCCGAAATGCAGCCGCTTTTTGCGAATCTCCGATTCGCTTTTACGTGCAGAATCCGCTGCGTCAAAAACCGTTTCTCCATTCACTTTAATTTTGCCGCCGTCCGGCGTTTCAAGAAAATTTATACACCGCAAAAGTGTGGTTTTCCCATTGCCGGACGGTCCGATAAGCGCAAGAACATCGCCTTTTTCAAGCGAAATGCTTACACCGCGCAGCACCTGCTGCCCATTGAAGCTTTTCTGCAAATTTTCTATTTCAAGTACAGGCATTCTGCGCTCCTTTCAGGCTCTGAAAAAGTCCAGCTTGCGCTCCGCGCGGCTGAGCACCGCCGTGAGCACGCCGGAAAATATGAGGTAGTACGCGCCGGTGAAAAACAGCGGCCAAATCGCTCCGGCAATGCCGCGGGAGCCTTTGAGGAACTCCTCGCCCATCCAGATTATCTCCTGCAGGGCGACCACCCGCGCAAGGGAGGTATCCTTCACCAGTGTGATGATTTCGTTCGAAATTGGCGGCAGTATGTGTTTGACCATTTGCAGCAGCGTAATTTTAAAGAAAATTTGCTGTTTTGTCATGCCGAGCACCTGCCCTGCCTCCTGCTGTCCTTTCGGTATGCTTTGGATTCCGCCACGGTAAATTTCCGCAAAATAGCAGGCGTAGTTGAACACAAACGCTGCTGCGGAAGCATAAAATCTGCCGTCCGTCCCGCTGCCCCAAATGGGATTATTCCACACTAAACCGGGAAAATAATATATCACCAAAAGCTGGAGCATAAGCGGCGTTCCGCGCACAACCCAGATTATAAATTTTATGATTGCCGCTATGGGGCAAAGCCCTTCAAGAAGCTTTGCTGCGGCAGAAAACTTTCCCTTCGTGCTCAGCCGCCGCCCAAGCGCCGCAAGCGGCGCCCATGTACTCGCTTCGCCGAAATAAATGAGCATTCCAAGCGGCAGCGCGCCCAAAAGTGTCACCGCGAAGAGCTTCAGCGTCTGCAAAAAGCCCTCGTTCAGCGCGCTGAACACCACCGGAAATTGCTGTGAGAAGTCAGTCATCATGTCCTCCGTGCTCAAATCGTGCTCAAGCTTCCTGCTTGAGCACCGCCGCCTGCACACCGTATTTTTCTGCCGTGCTCAAAAGTGTGCCGTCGGCATACGCAGCCTTGAAAAACTCATTAAGCCGCTCCGCAAGCGAGCTCCCTTTGCGGAAGCCGACGCCGTACTGCTTCTCCGTCAACGAAACGGTGTAGGTCAAATCCGGGTAGCCCGCACCCTCGCCCACCATTGCCGCTGCCATAAGCGAGTCGATAACTGCAGCGTCGCTTGTGCCGGAGGCAACCTCCATCACGGCGTCCGCCTGGCTGAGCACCGGCACAAACTCAAAGCCGTTTTCCTCGGCAGCAGCCTGCCCGGCGGAGCCGGATTCCACCGCGAAAGTAAGGTTTTTAAGCTCCTCCGTGCTCAAATTTTCCTTGCTCTTCGGCACGATAACGATTTGAGCATTGTTGCAGTACGCATTTGAGCACGCCATACTCGCGAGCACCTCATCGTTGAGTGTCATACCGTTCCAGATGCAATCCACGGTTTTTCCGGAGAGCTCCATGGTCTTTTTGCTCCACTCGATTTTTACAAATTCGACTTTTACGCCCAGACTTTCGCCGAAAGCTTTTGCCAAATCAGCGTCAAAACCGATCCACTTGCCTCTTTCATCCATGTAGTCCATAGGCTCGAACTCCGTTACACCGACTACAAGCACGCCTTTGCCAAGAATATAATCAAGGTCGCTCTGCTGCCCCTGTTTTGAGCACGCAGCCGTGCTCAAAACAGAAATTGCCGCTAAAATTATTGCAAATATTTTTTTCATTATAAAATCCTCCGTTTGTACGACATTCTTCTTTTATTTTGCGAACAATTTCCGCATCAATGTCGCCCAATGGAGGATGTATTTTGCTTTGCTTTTAGCATTTTTTCCTCCGAAATTTTAGTATGGTAGCATATTACCACATTACTATGCTAAAGTCAATAGGCAGAACGGAATTCTTGTAAAAAAAATGAGCACCGTGCGGTGCTCATTTTTTTAGGGTGAGGAAGCGCAGCGGCTGCTCCCCCATCGGAGGAAGCCGAGGCGATGCTCCACGCCTCACTATTCCGCATTCCGCATTAAAAAATCCCGCCTTTCGGCGGGATTTTTTGACCCATTCTAAAATGAGATTTCCTTTCCGGAACATTCTAAAAAATTATCTCCGTCAGGAAAACAAACGGAGATTCATTTTCGGATTGTTTTTATTGCGTTTTTTCAATATCCTACTGCGCTTATTCAAGTCCGCCTATATGTATGCCGTACAAGGCGCTGTTTTTTCTTCAGACAGCTCTCATATCCTCTTCGATGGCTTCAATGCGGGCTTTATTTTTCAAATATGCATCAACCTTACGCTGATAACCAAATTTACGGTATGCATAGGAAACACCGAAGAATATGGCTGCAAACACAATGCTGATAGCAAGATAAGCCATTTTTTCGCCGAAGTTGTGACCCGGCAGAAACAGTCCCATAACCCCCACCAACAGCATAAAGCCGCACAGAATCAGGGGAAGCAAATTAAGCAGCTTGTTTTTCTTCGGAAAATAAATCGGCTGCGTTCTGTTATAAAGCCTCCAATACTCATCTTCAACGGGGCGCGCCTTTGCAGCAACAGGGCTGTCTGCGTCACGCTGGAACATAAGCTTGACATAGTTTTGAGTAGTAGTGACATTGTAAAGTTCGTCACCACGGTTTTCCAAATGTGAGTCCTTGCTCAAAACCTCCTGCGTACTTTTCAGCTCCCAGCCAAAAAGCTCGTATTTTGCAATAATATCCTGTTCCTCGTCCGGTGCAACGGTTATGCTTTTGCTTTCAATTTTTCCCATTTTTAATCTTCCTTTTCATCTGACTTTTAATTATACGCTTATTTTTTCCCTAACGGCGGCTTATACGCCGGAAATGAAATTCAGCAGCAGCCGGTCACGCTGCTTTTGTTTATAAGGAATAGCTATTCAGTACCGAACCGCCCCCTTCCTCTAAAAACAAAAAAACCGAAAGCAAGGCGCAGCGCGCCTTGCTTTCGGTAATAATTCATTATGAAATTGTAAAAAAAGACCTGACAATGCCCTAAATACTATACCGCTACCGATACGATACGATACGATACGATACGATACGATACGATACGATACGATACGATACGATTATCGCATTGGCGTTTGTCATTGTCAAGTCCTCCTTTCAAATTTTTTGTGGAGAAGATAACACAGCAAGCTATGTATTATTCTTCAGCGGGAGCTTCCTCTGCGGGAGCTTCTTCTGCCGCTTCCTCCTCTACGGGCGGCTCTTCAAGAGCTTTCATAGAGAAGCTTACGCGGTGCTTGTCAAAGTCGATGTCGGTAATCTTGACTTCGACCTCCTGACCGACGGAAAGAACATCCTGGGGCTTTGCAATTCTGTTGTGGGAGATTTGGGAGATGTGGATAAGACCGTCAATGCCGGGGATGATGTTCGCAAAAGCACCGAAGGGAGTCATGCTGACGATTTTAACCTTCGCGGTGGAACCGACGGGATAATCTCTCTTGAGGATTTCCCAGGGGTTGTCCTCT
Organism: uncultured Oscillospiraceae bacterium; assembly: GCA_900553955.1. Classification (GTDB taxonomy): domain Bacteria; phylum Bacillota; class Clostridia; order Oscillospirales; family Ruminococcaceae; genus UMGS1668. The sequence continues at coordinate 2,437 of USFO01000048.1, read as the reverse complement.
TCCTTCTTATAGCCGAGGCTGATTTTCTTGTTCTCCTTGTCAACGTCCTTTACGAACACCTCAAGGGTGTCGCCGACCTTAACAATGTCGGAGGGGTGTGCAACGCGCAGCCAGGAAAGCTCGGAAACATGAACCATGCCGTCAACGCCGCCGAGGTCAACAAATGCGCCGTAGGAGGTGAGGGATTTGACTTTTCCGGTATAGGTCTGGCCAACTTCGATGGAATCCCAGAATGCAGCCTGTTTTGCCTTTCTTTCTTCGGCAAGAACGCTGCGGATGGAACCGATGGCGCGTTTACGCTGGGGGTTCACTTCAAGAATTCTGAATCTTACATTCTTTTTGAGGAGTCCTTCGAGGGGCTCGTTTCTGGAGGCAGTGGCCTGAGAAGCAGGGATGAAAACAGATACACCATCGGTAACGGCAACGACTCCGCCCTTAACTACCTCTGTAACGATTCCTTCAAAGATTTCGTCAGTTCCGGCTGCGTCCTCTACGCGCTGGAAGTTCTTTTCGGCATCGACCTTTTTCTTAGAAAGGACCATAGTGCCTTCGGCGTCATTAACCTTGATAACTTTAAGGGTGATGACGTCGCCTACTTTGACGATATCAGCAGGCTTTACATTGGGGTCGTCGGTAAGTTCTTCCGCAGAAACGAATCCGGTGTGTTTGCTGCCGACGCTGACGACGATTTCGTTGTCTTTAACTACCATAACGGTGGCTTCGACCTTATCGCCGTTTCTGACGTACTTGGATTCTTCGTCTCTGAAGGACTGCTCAAGCATTTCCCCAAAGTTGTTTTCTTCTACTCTGTTTTCACTCATGGTTTGTAGTACCTCCTTAATTATGCCGGCTGGGGTAGATGCACCGGCAGTGATGCCCATTACCTCGCAATGTTTATAATATTCCGGCTTTAGCTCCGATGGACACTCTATCAAAACAGCCGGGCAATTCGCGGCGCAGGTTTCCAAAAGCCTTGCGGTATTGGAGCTGTTTTTTCCGCCGATTACGAGCATTTTGTCGCACTCTTTGGAAAGTTCTGCCGCTTCCCTTTGTTTAGTATAAGCATCATAACATATTGTATCAAATATCAGCAGATTTGTATATACCCTTTTCGCAAATTTTTCACATTTTTCCCACTCTGCCCGCAGAAACGTGGTTTGAGACAGCAAAGTGTAGCAGTTTGCACAAAGGTTTTTTTCATTTTCAGTCAATTTTTCCAGTTCACTCAAATTTCGCACTACGCGAACGTCGCCCTTTGCGTGGCCGATGATGCCCTTGACCTCCGCATGACCGGGGTTTCCGGTGAGGATTACCACATCTCCCGCGGCGGTTCGTTCCGCCACGATTTTGTGAATTCTGGCGACGAAGGGACAGGTGGCATCCTCGTAGGGAATGCCCTTTTCTTCAAGCTTTTCTATGACGGAAAGGGGAACTCCGTGGGAGCGCAAAATCACCGTTGCGCCCTTGGGACATTCGTCTATATTCTCTATGGGGAGCACCCCTCTGCGGCGGAGACTTTCCACCACGGTGGGGTTATGTATAATTTCACCAAGGGTGACTGCGGGTATTCCTTTTTCGGCGTAGCTTTCCGCTATTCCTACGGCGCGTTTCACGCCGAAGCAGAAGCCCGCGGACTTTGCGACCTTTATCTGCATTTTGCCTCCGTAACAAGCCGTTTTACGGCGTCTATGCTCTCGGCGAGGGTCATATTCGTGTTATCCATAAGCACCGCGTCCTCCGCCTTTGCAAGGGGAGCGGCCGCGCGGCTGCTGTCGCGCCTGTCCCTTTCGGTTATCTCCGCCAGAACCTCATCAAAGCCGGCGGAAATTCCCTTTTCCCTAAGCTGATTTACTCTGCGGGCGGCTCTTGCCTCCGGCGCCGCGGTGAGGAATATTTTAACCTCCGCATCCGGCAAAATCGCCGTGCCTATGTCCCTGCCGTCCATAATCACGCTGTTCTTCTCCGCAATATCCCTTTGGGTGTGGTAGAGGAACGCTCTCACCTGCGGTATAGCGGAAACCGTAGACGCTGCGGCGGAGACCTCTTCGGTGCGTATCAAATCGGAGACATCCTCTCCGTTCAGAAAAACCCGCTGTTCGCCGTCAATGAAGCGCAGCTCCTCGGTGATATTTTTCAGCAGCGGGATAACCTCCTCGCCGCTGTGAGGGTCAACTCCCTGCCGCAGAGCAAAAAGCCCTATGGTGCGGTAGAGTGCACCGGTATCCACGTAGATAAAGCCCAAATCCTTTGCCGCAGCCCTTGCCACGGCGCTTTTGCCCGCTCCGGCAGGGCCGTCTATTGCAACTTTCATAAGTGAACTTCCTTTCTTTTTTGGGGGAACAGCGGACGCTCTTGGCTCGCCTATGCAAGATAATTCTGTGCGTTGGCGCGGGAGCGCCCTCGCCTCCCTCTGAGGGGTTTGGCTTTCGAGCGCCGC
>USFO01000047.1 GCA_900553955.1 uncultured Oscillospiraceae bacterium | reverse complement strand
AATGCTGTGTAGGCGCTTGCGAATATACGAGGCGGCGGCACAGCCTGCGTTTTCCATAAGCCGCTGATAGGTAACGCCCATTTCATCGGAAAGGCGTTCCGCCTTCTTCATCTGTGGAATTGTAAATATCTTCATATACTTTCTCCTTTCCGGCAGTGCCGAAACAAAGGGTAAAAATCAGTTCCGCTTTAATTATACTGCATTTTCCGTATTTTTCAATCGAAAAAGGCTTGAAAAAAAGTTTTTAATGTGTTATTATCCTTTATGTTATAAATTCAAACGCTTTGACCGAGAGAGTAAGGGCTTTTGTTCCGGAAAGAGAGAAACGGCCGCCGGCTGAAAGCCGTTTTTACGGAAGGATACCCCGAAGTTCACTTGCGAGCGGTTTTGCTGAAACGAAAAACGGATTAGGCAAAAACGGGCTGCGCCGTTATGCGCTGTATGAGTGCCGAATCGGCTTTTTTGCCGCTTCGGAATGTGGGTGGTACCACGGAGAATTTGTTTTTGTGTCTTCGTCCCAATTTGCGGTGGGGCGGAGATTTTTTTTATGCAGAAATTTCTGCACGCGCCGCAAAAAACAAAACACAATTTTTTATTACATTACAGAAAACGGAGTTGAATGCAATGAAAGAACTGCTGGAGCAGATTCGCCAAAAGGCAAGGCAGGAGCTTGCCGCGGCGGAGGATTCCAAAGGGCTTGAGGAGCTTCGCGTTCGCTACCTTGGTAAAAAGGGCGAACTGACTGCCATACTCAAGCAGATGGGCGGCCTTTCCGCGGAGGAACGCCCGGTTATCGGTCAGATGGCGAACCAGATTCGCGCCGAAATCGAAAATGAACTTAAAGAGGCGGACGCTCATATCAGGCAGCATATGCTTGAAAAGAAGCTTGCTTCCGAAACCATTGACGTAACACTTCCGGGCACGCCCTGCCCCACCGGTAAGGAGCATCCGCTTGACCTTGTTCTTAACGAGGTTGAGGATATTTTCGTCGGCATGGGCTTTTCCATTGCCGAGGGTCCCGAGGTGGAAACCGACTATTATAACTTCGAGGCGCTGAACCTCCCGAAGGATCACCCCGCAAGAGATACTCAGGACACCTTCTACATCACCGAAAACGTGCTGCTTCGCACTCAGACCTCGCCGGTTCAGGTGCGCGTTATGGAAAAGCAGAAGCCGCCGATTCGCATTATCGCTCCGGGGCGCGTTTACCGTTCCGACGCGGTGGACGCCACCCACTCTCCGCTGTTCCACCAGATAGAGGGACTTGTGGTTGACAAGGGCGTTACCATGGCTGACCTTAAAGGCACCCTTGAGATATTCATCAAGCGCCTTTACGGTGAGGATTCCGTGGTGCGCTTCCGTCCCCACCACTTCCCGTTCACCGAACCCTCTGCGGAGATGGATATCCAGTGCTTCAACTGCCACGGAGCAGGCTGCCCCGTGTGCAAAGGCGAGGGCTGGATTGAAATTCTCGGCTGCGGCATGGTTCACCCCAAGGTTTTGGCGAATTGCGACATCGACCCCGAGGAGTACAGCGGCTTTGCCTTCGGCGTCGGGCTTGAACGTATCGTAATGCGCCGCTTTGCCATAAACGACCTTCGTTTGCTCTACGAAAACGACCTTCGTTTCCTTGACCAATTTTAATTGATAAGGAAAATTCTGTTCACGAAATCATCACCGCTTCGGAGTATATTTATTTTGAGAGAATATAAACCGAAACGAGCCTAAACAGGAGGTAAATACAATGCTTAAAAAAGACGAAGTTATGAAGATGACCCGACTCTTCCAAGGAAGATGCCTCAACTTTTATATCAGAGCGTTTATGGATTTTCAGGAAAGAGAAGTTTCTCCGGAGCTGCGCGACCACTCCGTTGCGCTGCTCAAAGCCGCCGAAACCGGCGACTATACCGAAGCTGCAAAGCGAACCGATACGGTTGTTTATCTTTTTAAGATACTGCTTGTAAAAGGCTTCCTTCCCCAAAAAGTATACGAAAGCCTTGTGGTTGACGGCTCCGCACTTTCCGTAGTGCTTAACGACGCCGCGAAAGGCGGAGTAGAAGATTAAATTTTGCGCCTGTGGGCGACTGTAAGAAAAGAGGATAATAATGGATCTGTCATTAAGATGGCTCGGCGACTATGTTGAAACCGGCGTTACGCCGAAGCAGTTCTGCGACGCCATGACCATGTCCGGCTCCAAGGTCGAATGCTATTCCGAGGAAGCGGACTATATAACCAACTGCGTTGTTGGTAAAATCATTCATATTGAAAAGCACCCGGACGCCGACAAGCTTCAAATCTGCCAAGTGGATGTGGGCGACCGCACCGTGCAGATAGTCACCGCCGCCACTAATGTTTTCGAGGGTGCTCTCGTTCCCGTGGCGCTGGATAACTCAACCCTTGCAAACGGCGTGAAGATTAAGAAAGGCAAGCTCCGCGGAGTCGTTTCCGAGGGAATGATGTGCTCCGTTGCGGAGCTGGGCGTAACCGTTCACGATTTCCCCTACGCCGTCGAGGACGGCATTCTCATCATTCAGGAATGCTGCAAGCCCGGCGATAACATCCGCGACGCTCTCGGTATCAACGATACCACCGTGGAATTCGAGATAACCTCCAACCGCCCGGACTGCCTTTCCGTCATCGGCCTTGCAAGGGAAGCTGCCGCGACCTTTGACAAGGAGCTAAACCTCCCGCAGCCGAAGGTCGAGCACGAAAGCGGCAATATCAATGACCTGCTTTCCGTCGAAGTCAAAAACCCGAACCTTTGCCGCCGATACGTCGCCAGAATGGTAAGGGATATTAAGATTGCTCCGTCGCCCCGCTGGATGCGTGAACGCCTGCGTGCCGGCGGCGTTCGCCCCATAAACAACCTTGTGGACATAACCAACTATGTTATGCTTGAATACGGTCAGCCCATGCACGCCTTTGACTACAAGTATCTCAAGGGCGGCAAAATCGTCGTTCGGAACGCCGCAGAGGGGGAGAGCATAACCACCATAGACGGTACCGAGAGAAAGCTCACCCCGGATATGCTCGTTATCTGCGACGAGGAAAAGCCCTCCTGCGTGGCGGGCGTTATGGGCGGCGAATACAGCGAAATTCAGGACGATACCGATACGGTGGTATTTGAATCCGCGAATTTCCTCGGTTCTTCCGTTCGTATCACCGCAAAAAAGCTCGGCATGAGAACGGAATCCTCCGGTCGCTTTGAAAAGGGTCTTGATTCAAGAATGTGTATGGACGCGGTGAACAGAGCCTGCCAGCTTGTGGAAATGCTCGGCGCGGGCGAGGTCGTGGGCGGCTATATCGACATAGATAATGCGAACGAAGCCCCCGTCACCGTGGATTTCTGCCCGGAATGGATAAACCGCTTCCTTGGAATTGACATTTCCGAGGAGAAAATGATTTCCATACTCGAAAAAATCGGCTACAAGGTGGAAAACGGCGTTATCACCGTGCCCTCCTTCCGTGCCGGAGACACACGCCACAAGGCGGACATTGCCGAGGAGATTGCCCGCTTCTACGGCTACGACGTTATTCCGAACACCGCCGTCACCGGCGCCGCACAGGGCGGTCTTACCGCCGAGCAGAAGTTTGAAAAACGCCTCGGCGAGCTGCTCCGCGCCAACGGCTGCTATGAGATTGAAACTTACAGCTTCATCAGCCCCAAATACTACGACAAGATAAATCTTCCCGAGGACAGCGAGCTGCGCCGCAGCGTTGTAATCACAAACCCCCTCGGCGAGGACACCTCCGTAATGCGCACCACCTGCGTGCCCTCCATGCTTGAGGTTATCGCCCGCAACTACAACAACCGCAATCTGGCAGGCCGCCTTTACGAAATGGGCAAGGTTTATCTGCCGAAAGAAACCCCGGATATTCTTCCGGACGAACGCGCCGTCGCCGTCGTCGGCACCTTCGGCGATAAAGAGGATTTCTTCGCCCTTAAAGGTATTCTGAACGAGGCGTTCGAGAAGCTCGGCGTTTTGGGCGTGGAATATTCCGCCCTCAGAACCGACCCGGCGTTCCATCCCGGCCGCTGCGCCGAAATCACCGTCGGCGAAAAGAAAATCGGCGTTATCGGCGAAATTTCCCCCGCCGTTCTGGAGAATTACGGCATCGGAACCCGCGCGTATGTGGCTTCCGTGGATATTGCGGACATCTTCGCAAACCGCATAGTCGACAAGAAGTTCAAGCCCACCCCGCGCTTCCCGGCGTCCACCCGCGACCTTGCCATTATCTGCGACGACGAAATTCCCGCCGCAAGCCTTGAAAAGGCTATCCGCGCCGGAGCGGGCAAGCTCCTTGAAAAGGTTGAGCTTTTCGATGTCTACAAAGGCGCCTCCGTCGCCCCCGGAAAGAAGAGCGTTGCCTATTCCATGACCCTCCGCGCCCCGGATCGCACCCTCACCGTTGAGGAATGTGACCGCGCCGTTGCCAAGGTGCTCAAGGAGCTTGAAAAGCTCGGCGCAAAGCTCCGCGCATAATAGGATTTTTGCCGAACGTCCCGTGCTCATTTTGAGCACGGGATTTTTTGCGCCTTGAGCATGGGTAGGTACGCCTTGAGCACGGGTGAGCACGCCTTGAGCACGGGTGGGCACGCCTTGCGCACGGTACGGGAATTTGAGCACCGCGGCGGAATCTGCGGCACCCACTTGGCTCCCTCTGAGGTAAATTCTGTGGTGCGCGGCGGCAGCCGCCTCGGCTCCCTCTGAGGGGTTTGGCTTTCGAGCGCCGCCAGTGGCGGATGCAGCGAGAAAGGCAAGCCGCTGCCGTCCGCAAGTGCGAGAGCGAATAGCCGAAGCACGAGCGGCTAACGGCAAAGGGGGTAGAGCAGCACTTAACTGCCGCATTGCTCTAAATTAAAATCTGTGGAGCAGTACGACTGAGGGAAAGATAACGCGCGGGTGCTCTGTGCGGCAAGGTATAAGGTGTGCGTCGCAGTGTCGGAGCGCAGTGTAAACGCTATAATCTGTCAGGGATACAACCCCTCAGTCACGCCCTCAAAAACTGAAAGGCGTGCCAGCTCCCCTTGCACAGGGGAGCCGAGACCGCGCTCCGTCAGCCCACCGCGCGCCTTTCTCCCGCTCCGCCCATTGCCAAAGTCATTTTCACACTATAATTATATAGAAAAAGCCCCTGTTAATCAAGATAAAACGATTTTTTCGGAAAAAAATATAAATAAGAGCAAAACATTCACACATCCTTAATTGACATTAGATAAATATAGATATAAAATATAACTTTAGTATCGGTGAATTTGACTATGGGCGAACGCCGCCTATAAAAACGCTGCACAGTGTGTCGCGTTTTCGCCGAAGGTCACCGCATAATCAACCTTATATAAAAGGAGCAGCATAATGGGTTTTATTGAAAAAATATTCGGAAACTATTCCCAAAAGGAAATCCGGCGCATTGACCCCCTTGTAAAAAAGGTTCTTGCGCTGGAGGATACCTACCGCAATATGAGCGAGGAGGAGCTTCGCTCTCAGACGGCGGTGCTCAAAGAGCGCCTTGCAAAGGGAGAAACCCTTGACGACATTCTGCCGGAGGCATTCGCCGCCTGCCGGGAGGCCTGCGACAGAGTTCTTGATATGCGCCCGTACCCGGTTCAGGTAATCGGCGGCATAATTCTGCATCAGGGCAGAATTGCCGAAATGAAAACCGGTGAGGGCAAAACCCTTGTGGAAACCCTTCCCGCATATCTGAACGCGCTTTCCGGAAAGGGCGTTCACATTGTCACCGTCAACGACTATCTGGCAAAGCGCGACTCCGAGTGGATGGGCAAGGTGTTCAGCTACATGGGACTTTCCGTTGGTCTTGTTATCCACGGAGTGGAAAACGACCAGCGCCGGGAAGCCTACGCCTGCGACATCACCTACGGCACGAACAACGAGTTCGGCTTTGACTACCTGCGGGACAACATGGTAACTTATAAAGAGAACCTCGTTCAGAGGGGCTTTAACTACGCCATAGTGGACGAGGTGGACTCCATCCTCATAGATGAAGCCAGAACCCCGCTCATTATCTCCGGCAGAGGGGACAAATCCACCGACCTCTATCAAAAAGCCGACCGCTTTGTTCGCACCCTTACCGCCATGCGCGTGAAGGAGCAGGACGAAAAGCAGGAAACCGATACCGTCGACGCGGACTATATCGTTGACGAAAAGGCAAAAACCGCCACCATCACCCCCCGCGGTGCGGAAAAGGCGGAAAAATACTTCAATGTTGAAAATATCAACGACGCGGACAATATGACTCTGCTCCACCATATAAATCAGGCTATAAAAGCCCACGGCGTTATGAAAAGGGATGTTGACTATGTTGTAAAAGACGGCGAGGTTATCATAGTCGACGAGTTCACAGGGCGCCTTATGCTCGGACGCCGCTACAACGACGGTCTGCATCAGGCGATTGAAGCCAAGGAGGGCGTAACCGTCGCAAGAGAGAACCGCACCCTTGCCACTATCACCTTCCAGAACTATTTCCGTATGTACCACAAGCTTTCCGGTATGACCGGTACGGCTATGACCGAGGTTGACGAATTCCGCGAGATTTACGGCCTTGACGTTGTGGAAATTCCCACCAACAAGCCCGTTATCCGTGAGGATTTGCCGGACGTGGTTTACAAAACCGAGGGGGCGAAGTTCCGCGCGGTAATTAACGAAATTGTTGATGCTCATGCGAAAAATCAGCCCGTGCTCGTGGGTACTATCTCCATTGAAAAATCCGAAATTCTCAGCAATATGCTCAAAAAGCGCGGTATTTCCCACAACGTGCTCAACGCCAAGCACCATGACCGCGAGGCGGAAATCGTCGCTCAGGCGGGTGTGCCCGGCGCAGTGACCATAGCCACCAACATGGCAGGCCGCGGAACGGATATTATGCTCGGCGGCAACGCGGAATTCCTTGCAAAGGCGGAAATGCGCAAGCAGGGCTACGACGAGGAAATGATAAACGCCGCCACCGCCTATTTTGAAACCGGCGCGGAGGATATTCTGGCGGCGCGCGCACTCTATCACGAGCTTTACAAGAGGTTCAAGGAGGAAATCGCCCCCCGTGCGGAGGAAGCCAAAAACGCAGGCGGACTTTACATCATCGGCACGGAACGCCACGAATCCCGCCGTATTGATAACCAGCTCCGCGGACGTTCCGGCAGACAGGGCGACCCGGGTAAAACCCGCTTCTACATCTCCCTTGAGGACGACCTTATGCGCCTGTTCGGCGGCGACCGCCTGCAAAGCCTTATGGACACCCTCAAAATCGAGGAGGATATGCCCATTGACGCAAAGCTCATCAGCTCCTCCATTGAAAGCGCCCAGCGCAAGGTCGAGGGCAGAAACTTTGAAATGAGAAAGAACGTGCTCAAGTTCGACGATGTTATGAACAAGCAGCGCGAAATTATCTACGGTCAGCGCAGCAAGGTGCTTGAAGGGGAAGATTTGAAAGAGGATATCGCCAAAATGCGGGAGGAAAGCGTTCGCAAAACCGTGGACACCTACCTTGCCTCCGACGAGGACAGAGAAAACTGGAACCTCGGCGGTCTTCGCGACTACTACAGGGGCTGGCTTCTTACCGACGGCGATTTGCGTTATTCCGACGAGGAATTTGCAAAGCTTACCAAAGAGGATGTTTATAACGCCGTTCTTGAACGCATGGAGGGACTTTACGCCTTCCGCGAAAAGGAGTTCGGCGAGGAAAATATGCGCGAGCTGGAGCGCGTATGCCTGCTTCGCAACGTCGACCTTAAATGGATGGATCATATAGACGATATGTCCGACCTCAAGCAGGGAATGTACCTGCGGGGCTACGGTCAGCACGACCCCGTTGTGGAATACCGCATCGAGGGCTTTGAAATGTTCGACAGCATGATAGAGGCAATCCGCGAGGACACCGTAAAAATGCTGCTCACCGTGCGCCGCCGCGCCGAGGAGCCGAAGCGCGAGCAGGTTGCCGTTCCCATGGAAGCGGGCGGCGACGGCACTGTTCAGCAGCGTCCCGCCGCGAAGAAAAAAGTCGGCAGAAACGACCCCTGCCCCTGCGGCAGCGGCAAAAAATACAAGCACTGCTGCGGCAGATGAGCGCAGAGAAAGCTCCGGCGCCCCTTAATATAGTTCTTGTGGAGCCGCAAATTCCCCAGAATACAGGCAATATAGCAAGAACCTGCGCCGTAACCGGAGCGGCGCTCCACCTTGTGAAGCCCATGGGCTTCGTTATAGACGACAAAAAGCTCCGCCGGGCGGGGCTTGACTACTGGGACAAGCTCGACATAAGCTATTACGACGGTATGGAGGATTTCTTCGCCAAAAACAAAGGCGGAGAATTCTTCTACTTCACCACCAAAGGACAGCACCGCCACAGCGATGTGAGCTACCCCGTCGGCTGCTATCTTATTTTCGGGCGGGAGGACGCCGGGCTGCCGGAGGAGCTGCTTTTCCGCAACCCCGGAACGGCGCTTCGCATACCCATGCGCCCCACCCTGCGCAGCCTCAATCTTTCAAACAGCGTCGCCATTGCCGCATACGAGGCTTTGCGGCAGTGGGACTACCCCGATATGCAGGATTCCGGCGAGCTTCGCTCCTTTGCTTGGGCGAACGCCGGACTCGGACAGGAGTGATACGTATTTCCGGAGAAAGCACGCTTCAAAAGCTTATGGGCGCCATGCGCAAGGCTATAATCGACTACGACATGATACAGGAGGGCGACCGCATTGCCGTGGGCGTTTCCGGCGGCAAGGATTCCCTTGCCACACTGGCGGGGCTTGCCGGGCTGCGGCGCTTTCTCGGAGTGAATTTCTCCGTGGTCGCCGTCACCCTCGACCCGCAGTTCGGCGGCGAACCCAACGACTTTTCCGCCATAGAGGAATTCTGCCGGGAGCGGGATATTGAGTACGTTCTTCGCCGAACGAACATAGGAACAATCATTTTTGACGACCGCAAGGAGGCAAACCCCTGCTCCCTCTGCGCCCGTATGCGCCGGGGGCTTCTGCACGACATAGCAAAGGAGCACGGCTGCAACAAAATGGCACTGGGGCACAATTACGAGGACGCGGTGGAAACCTTTCTGATGAACCTTTTTGACGAGGGGCGCGTGGGCTGCTTTTCCCCGGTGACATGGCTTTCCCGAAAGGAAATCACCGTCATTCGCCCGCTGATTTACTGCCACGAGGACGAAATTGTCCGTATTGCCCGCCGGGAGGGCTTCCCCATAGTGCAAAGCCGCTGTCCTGCGGACAAGCACACGGAGCGGGAGCACATAAAGCTGCTTTTGGAACGCCTTGAGCGCGACGAGGGCTACGACTGCCTGCGAAATAAGCTTCTCGGCGCCATGCAGCGCGCCGACGTCTGCGGCTGGGGGAAGGTGGCGCGGTGCTGCGCTTTTGCGCTGCACCGTGACGGATGAGGGCAGCCCGCCGAAAGCGGGCTTAACCGCGGCACGCACTTTTGCAAATTCTGTGCGCGGCGCGGGAGCGCCCTCGCCGTGAATTCTCTCAAGCATCACGGCACTTCGCAGCATTCATAAATTAAAAAGAGCAGCCCCTGCCGTAAGGCATGGACTGCCCGGTCTGTCAAAAAAATCCTGCGCAGCAGGATTTTTTCGTTTCTGTGCATAAGATTATATGTTATCAAAGAGGAAGATAGGGCGGAAGAAACCCATCATGGGCTGCTCTATTTTATCACTCAATGATATCCCTTATACACTTTCCGGCGATGATGTAGCCTGCCACAGGCGGCACAAAGGAAATGCTGCCCGGCGGGTGGCGGCCGGCGGCGCTTTCGGCAATGGCTTTGGCGGGCTCCTCGGTGCTGAAAAGCACCGGCAGGTGCTCAATACCCCGGCGTCGAAGCTCTCGGCGCATGACCTTCGCCAAGGGGCAGCCGCAGCCTGCGGTTTCGGTGATGTCGCCAAGGCGCAGCCGCTCCGGGTCAAGGCGGTTGCCGGTGCCAAGGCACGCAATCAGGCGGATTTTGCGGGTCTTACATTGCTTTGCAATGTCCAGCTTCGCGGTAACGGTATCAATGGCGTCGATAATGTAATCGGGCTGCCAGGCGTAGAGCCAGGCGCTGTTTTCCGGAAGGTAAAATTCTTTTTTGAAGGTAAAGTCGCCGTCGGGATTGATGGCGCGGTAGCGCCCCTCGGCAGCGGAGATTTTATCCATGCCGACGGTTTCGGTGGTGGCTAAAAGCTGGCGGTTGCGGTTTGTGTCGTCGACGGTGTCGCCGTCGATGAAGAGCATATGCCCCACTCCGGCGCGCACCAGCGCTTCCGCAGCGGCGCCGCCCACTCCGCCAAGTCCGATGACGGCGACCCGCGCGTTCGCAAGGCGGCGCAGGCGCGTTTCGCCAAGAACAAGCTCGGTTCGTTCAAGCCACATAAAAAGCTCCTTTCAAGCAAAAACGCACCGCCTTGCCGAACCGTCCGTAATTGAAACCCGTCTTTCGACAAGGGTGGGTACGCCCACCCGACCGTTTCACGTTCCCCGCATAAATGCGGGCGTACATTACGCGGCCGGAGAGTAGCTCCCGTTTCAATAAGTGTTGGATTAAAATAAAGGACATTCTCGCACAAGGCAGTGCGGTTTTGTTATATTATTTGTGGGAATTATGCAAATTATTATACGATTGCGGCGCAGAGCACCGCGCCGTGCCTCATTCCCCAAGGTAAATTCCGTACAGCTCGTCGTACTCGTCGTCATCGGCAAGCTCCTCAAGATAGTCGCCGTCCGCGTCCTCAATGTATTCCAAAATTACAGGGTCATTGTCGGCGCGTTCGTCGGCGGACATATCCGCAGGGAACAGGATGCAGTACTTCCTGCCGCCGTGCTCAATGGCGTCCGCCAGCTCGAACTCGATGTCGTTGCCGTTTTCGTCTGTCAGAGTGACGCTGTTGTAGGTTTCAAATTCCTCCGCCACGATTATTCTTCCTCGCCGGCGTCAAAATCATAGTATTCCTCAAGGCGATCCATAAAAATCTCGGAAATTTCCTCAAATTCGTCGTCGTCCTCGATGGGCTCAAGGAATTCTTCGCCGTTATCCTCAACAACCTTGAGGATAACCAGCTCGCCGTCGTCGCTTGCAAGATTTTCTGCGGTTTCGGTGGGAATCAGGGCGAAATATTCGTTGTCGTCGGTTACAAGGCTGTCGATAACCTCAAACTCGTGCTCGGTGCCGTCCTCATCAACAAGGGTGAGGATGTCGTTGCCGAAGCCTTCTTCTTCGGGGGTGTTTTTTTCAATATCCTTTGCCATATAATTCGTTCCTTTCGGTGGCGTTTTTATTTCTATCTATATATTATATGAAATCGCACGTAAAGTCAATCACCTAATTTCTCCGCGGGCGTTTTTTGCAAAAAGTAAATTTTTTCACAGGGGCTTTTCAAGCCGCGTAAAATGATTTATAATAATAGTGTTATTCTGCATATCTAAACTGGGTGATTTTGCCGTTTTGGCGATGGCGGCGCTCAGCGCCACGGGCGGATGAGGGCAGCCCGCCTCGGCGGGCTTAACTGCGGCTCGCACCTTTGAAAATTCTGCGGCTTGCGGCGGCAGCCGCCTCGGCTCCCCTGTGCTCTGCAAGGCGAACTGAGCGCACTTCTTGGCTCCCCTTATTTATAAGGGGAGCTGTCACGCCCAAAGGATTTAGCGGCGTGAC
>USFO01000046.1 GCA_900553955.1 uncultured Oscillospiraceae bacterium | reverse complement strand
CAGTATCCCTCGGATGCTCGACCGCCTGAGGTGCTTCGCACCAGCCGAGGTTATTTATTTTAATGCCTCAGTGCAAAACGCATACTTACCAAGGCGGCTGAGCCGCGGTTGGCGCGGCGAGGGCACTCCCGCGCCGTGCTCAAAATCCCCCCACGGCACTCAAGCGGTGCTCAAAGCTGATGCTCAAGCGGTTTAGGGCAAGCTTGCGCCGCTGCTTTTGAGCACGTGAATTTCCCTGACGGGCGCAGACCCGTCCTCAAGGCGGCGCTGCTTTTCCTCGGCGAGCGCCGTTTTTATCTCCTCCGCGGTGCCGAGGGACAGCCGCTGCTCAAAGCTGCTCTCCAGCTCCTCCGCCACCTCCGGCATATCCGCCCAAAAGCGCTTCGGCATGTGGGTCATGCGGCATTTCGGGTTGTAGCGGCTGGCTATGGCAATATGCCGGTAATAGCTTTTCCACAGGTCGCGGTAAAACTTGTCCTCCTCGCATTTCGGAAGCTCCAAATCCGCCACGGGAATTATGGCAGTTCGCCGCCCGGAGTGAATGAGCGCCGCACCGTGATTTTCGTCGTAAATCATAAAATTTTCGTTATACATTCGGGCGCAGAAATACCCCCGAAGCAGCGGCAGAACATAGTGCTTCGGGTGGATAACCGCCGTGAGCGCGCCGCCGCTTTCCGCAAAGCGCACGAAGCCGAAAAGCATCCGCTGCTCGTTGGAAACCGCCGTCGCCATTTTGAAAAGGGGGTTCACATCCGGGTCGCCGATGGCGGAAACCGCCCTTGCCCCCTCATTGAAGCCCTTCCACAGGTAGCGCATAATCGCCGCCTCCTTGCCGCCGCCGTCGTAGAGAAAGCCCCGGCACACAAGGCTTGCGGCGCCCTTTCCGAGGGTCTTTTCAATGGCGTGCTCAACTCTTTTTGCGTGCTCAAAATCCGTTTCCACCGTGTGAATTTTGAGCAGGGTCGGCTCCATATCGTCAAAGGGGAAAATGTCGTCCGGCAGAGTTTTCATGGAAAAGGCGTCGAAAACCGCGCACATAAGCCCCTCGAAGCTTCCGTCATAGGCAAAAACTAAAACTCCCCGGTCAGACATTCGATTCTGTCCTCCTTCGTGAGCACCGGCTGAAACAGCGAAAGCTGCTCCGCGCCGTAATCGGTAAAACCGCCCATCAGATTCGGCGAAATAATCGAGTAAATGAGCTGCTCCTCGTTATCCGGGATGCGCTGCATGGTTTTTCCGCCGCAGGTGATGAAAAACCGCGCCCGCTTGAGCACGATTCCCAAGTTTTTGAGCATATCAAAGTCAAGAGCGTGGGCTTTGCGCGCACGCAGAATTCGCTTTGCTCCGGTCACGCCGATTCCCGGCACCCGCAGCAGCATTTCGTATTCCGCGGTGTTCACCTCCACAGGGAACAAGTCCATGTGGCTTATCGCCCAGCTGCATTTCGGGTCAACCTCCGGGTGGAGCATGGGATGGTCGGGGTCGATAATCTCCCTCGCCTCGAAGCCGTAGAACCGCAGCAGCCAGTCCGCCTGATACAGGCGGTGCTCCCGCAGAAGCGGCGGGCGGGTATCAAGGGACGGCAGCAGGCTGTCCTCCTGCACCGGGATGTAGGCGGAGTAGTAGACCCGCTTCAGCCCGAACTTTTTGTAAAGCCCCTCCGTCAGATTCAGAATGTGATAATCACTCTCCGGTGAAGCGCCCACAATCATTTGGGTGCTCTGTCCCGCGGGAACGAAATGCGGCGCGTGGCGGTATTTGACCAAATCCTCACAGTTTTCCGCAATTCCTGTTTTAATGAGCTTCATAGGCTCCAAAACGCTGTGCTTCGTCTTGTCCGGAGCAAGGGAACTGAGCGACCGCTCCGACGGAAGCTCTATATTCGCGCTCATTCTATCCGCCAAAAGCCCAAGGCGGTAGGTCAGCGCAGGGTCTGCGCCGGGAATAGCCTTGGCGTGGATGTAGCCGTGGAAGCCGTATTCCTCCCGCAGAATACGCAGCGCCTCAAGCATTCGCTCCGTTGTCCAATCCGGCGAGCCCACCACCGCGCTGGAAAGGAAAAGCCCCTCAATATAGTTCCGCCGATAAAATTCAGCGGTAAGGTCGGCAACCTCCCGCGGGGTGAATGTTGCCCGCGGAAAGTCGTTTGACCGCCTGTTTATGCAGTATTTGCAGTCGTAGACGCAGGCGTTGGACATAAGAATTTTAAGCAGGCTTACGCAGCGTCCGTCCGCGGCGAAGGCATGACAGCAACCCTCCGGCAGCGCCGCGCCTATGCCGTCATTGCCGCCGCTGCGACCGCTTCCGCTGGAGGAGCAGGAGGCGTCATATTTTGCCGCTTCCGCCAAAATCGAAAGCTTTTCGTACATATCCATGCAAACGCCCCCTTTACGAACTTAGAACAGATGTTCTTTATATAGTATATAATACTCCGAAAGAACATATGTGTCAAGAAAGTTTACAAAAAAACATAGAATTTCTTTCAGGGAAAGAATATAATGCTTTTCAGCTTTTTATTCGGAGGAAATTAAAATGCAGGAAGTATTAAAAGTAGTTCTCGTCTGCCTTTTGGCAGGTGCGGGCGCAGGCATCGGCACGGGCTTTGCAGGAATGAGCGCCGCCGCGGTGATAAGCCCAATGCTTATCACATTTCTTGATATGCCCGCCTACGACGCGGTGGGAATTGCCCTTGCCAGCGACGTGCTTGCAAGCGCGGCAAGCGCATGGACGTACAAGAAGAACAAGAATATAGACATAAAAAACGGCATTATAATGATGGTTTGCGTGCTTTTGTTCACTATGGTGGGCAGCTATGTCGCAAGCCTTGTGCCGAACAGCACCATGGGCAGCTTTTCGGTTTTTATGACCATGCTTTTGGGAATAAAGTTCATTCTGAAGCCGGTGAATACCACGAAAGAGGCAATGCAGGCCGCCGACCCGCGCAAAAAACTTATCGGTTCGGTGGTGTGCGGCTGCGGCGTTGGCTTTATCTGCGGATTTATCGGCGCAGGCGGCGGAATGATGATGCTGCTTATCCTTACCACGGTGCTCGGCTACGAGCTTAAATGCGCCGTGGGAACAAGCGTATTTATTATGACCTTTACGGCGCTTACCGGCGCTGTGAGCCATTTTGCCATAGGCGGCGCACCGAACTGGACGGTGCTTGCGCTCTGCGTTGCGTTTACGCTGATTTTTGCGCAGATTTCCGCGAGAATTGCTAACAAAGCAAGCACCAAAACCCTCAACCGCGTAACCGGAATTGTGCTTGTGCTCCTTGGCGTGGTTATACTCGGGGTAAAATATCTGTAAGATTATACGGAGAGAAAAAGCGTCCGCCTTTCGGCAGACGCTTTTTTTTGCTATTCGCAGTTATATCCGGCGGCGCTGCCGCGGGTTATATCGCCGCTTCGCGGCGGTTATATCCGCCCTTCGGGCGGGTTATGTTTTGCCGCCGTAGGCGGCAAAGTTAATGTGTGCCGCGGGTCGCGGCACATTTCTATAGATAGAACACACTCAGGCAGCATTTTGCTCACCATTACCGCGGTGGCTCTACCCCTTCAAAATGTGCCCGCACGGCGGGCACACCTAAACTTTGCACCCAAAGGGGTGCAAAACATAACCCGCGGCTTTGCCGCGGACATAACCGCGCCGAAGGCGCGATATAACTTTTCGCCGCAGGCGAAAAATATAACTGAAATACGGTGGCAGCGCCGCCGTATTTCACTGCAAAACAGCCTTCCTGCATAACGCAGGAAGGCTGTTTTGCTTTTGGGGTATCTATGGGAAGAAATCTCATATTACATGGTATTTGTGCTCGGCGGATGTCCACTTTGCGAACTCCTCCTCCGTGGCGAGCACCTTATGGGTGCCGTCCACTGTGCGAAGCTCCCCGGCAAGGTAGTTAATTCCGCTGGTGAAATAGTCATACGCCATGGAAACGCGCTTTTTCTCCACCTCCGGGTTCGGGTGAGGTATGGCGGAGAGCAGGCTTTGGGTGTAGGGGTGAATGGGGTTCGAGAAAATCTCGTCGGTGGTGCCGGTTTCCACAAGATGTCCCAGATGCAGAACGCCTATTCTGTCCGAAATATACTTTACCATGGACAAATCATGGGCTATGAACAGATACGAGGAGCCGGTTTCCTCCTGCAAATCCTTCATAAGGTTCACCACCTGCGCCTGAATGGAAACGTCAAGGGCGGAAATACATTCGTCGGCGATAATCAGCTTCGGGTTCATAATAAGGGCGCGGGCTATGCCCACACGCTGACGCTGACCGCCGGAAAACTGGTGGGGATAGCGTTCCGCGTGCTCCGGCGCAAGGCCGACCTTTTGCAGAATACGGGCGATTTTCTCATCCCGCTCCGCCTTGCTTGAATACAGGTGATTTATGTCGAGTCCCTGCCCGATTATGTCCGCAACCTTTTGCCGGGGGTTGAGGCAGGCCATGGGGTCCTGAAAAATCATCTGCATTTCCGTGCGGAGCAGGTGATTTTCCTCCTTGCTCATTTTTCCGGTTATATCCACGCCGTCAAAAGTGATTTTGCCGCCGGTGGGGTCGTAAAGGCGGATTACGGAGCGGCCTATGGTGGTTTTTCCGCTGCCGGATTCGCCCACAAGCCCATAGGTTTCGCCGGGGTAAATTTCAAAGGAAACGTCGTCAACCGCTTTTACGGTGAACTTTTTGCTGATGGGGAAATACTGCTTCAGGTGCTCAACTTTAAGCAGAGGGATTCTTTCTTCCATATTATTTCGCCTCCTTCAGCATACGGTCAATTCTGCCGCGCAGCTCCTTGGGCATTTCCACCTTGGGGGCGTTGTCGTCCAAGAGCCAAGTGGCGGCGTAGTGGGTATCCGTCACTCTGAAGAGCGGCGGCTCGGCAATACTGTCGATATTAAGAGCAAATTCGTTTCTGGGGGCAAAGGCGTCGCCCTTTACCTCGTGAAGCAGGTTTGGGGGGCTTCCGGGAATGGCGTAAAGCCGCTCCTCGTCGGTGTCCAAATCCGGCAGAGCGGAGAGCAGTCCCCATGTGTAGGGGTGGCGGGGGTCGTAGTAAATCTCGTCAACGGTTCCCTTTTCGACGATTTTGCCCGCATACATAATGTTCACGAAGTCGGCAACCTTTGCCACAACGCCGAGGTCGTGGGTGATGTAGATAACGGAAATGCCCAGCTTGTTCTGAACCTCCTTGATAAGCTCCAATATCTTCGCCTGAATGGTAACGTCCAGAGCGGTGGTGGGCTCGTCGCAGATGAGCAGGTCGGGGTTGCAGGAAAGGGCGATTGCGATAACCACTCTTTGGCGCATACCGCCGGAAAGCTGGTGCGGATAGCTCTTAAAGCGTTTTTCCGCATCGGTAATGCCCACCATTTCAAGCAGCTCGATGGCGCGGCGCTTTGCCTCCGCCTTTGGGGTGTGGTAATGCCAAATCATGCCCTCCATAATCTGAGCGCCTATGGTCATGGTGGGGTTCAGGGAGGTCATGGGGTCCTGAAACACCATTGCTATGCGCTTTCCGTTTATGGTGCGGCGCATTTGCTTTTTGGAGAGGGAGAGCAGGTCTATGTTCTCCTCCTTGCCGTTTTCGTCTTTATAGGTAAACATGGCTTTGCCGGAGATAACCTTGCCGTTGGTATCAAGAATACCCACGGCGGTTTTTACGGTTACGGATTTGCCGGAGCCGGATTCGCCCACTATGGCGACGGTTTCGCCCTTGCGAACGGCAAAATCCACTCCCCGCAGGGCGTGAACCACTCCTGCGGTGGTGGCAAAGTCCACGGACAGATTTTCAACCTTCAAAATAAAATCATTGTTATTTTCGTTCATAAAATCCGTCCTCCTTTACATATCTTTCTGCTTGGGGTCAAGAGCGTCGCGCAGTCCGTCCGCCACAAGGTTGAAGCTGAGCATGAGCAGCGCAAGCACAATAAGGGGCGAAAGTATCATATACGGGTGCGTGGTAAAGCTCTTGTAGGAATCGGAAATAAGGGTGCCGAGGGAAGCCATGGGCGCCGGAATACCGAGTCCCACGAAAGCGAGGAACGCTTCGGTGAAAATTGCGTGGGGTATGGAGAACATGGTCTGGGTGATAATCTGACCTATGATGTTCGGCATAATCTCCTTGAAGATTATACGCATGGGCGAAGCGCCGAGAGTCTTGGAGGCAAGGACAAATTCCTGCTCCTTGAGCTTGAGCATTTGAGCACGGGCGATACGGCTCATGGGAATCCAGCCGGTAATCATCAGCGCGACTATAATTGCGCCGAGTCCGGGGCTGAGCACGAGTATCATCAGGGTGACTATGACAAGGTTCGGTATGGAGTTGAGGATTTCGGCGCAGCGCTGCATAATTGCGTCCACGCGCCCGCCGAAATAGCCGGAAATAAGTCCGTAGGACAGACCGAAAACAATATCCACCGCCACGGCGACCACTGCGATATAAAGGCTTATGCGGGTTCCCTCCCACACACGGGTGAAAATATCACGGCCGAGGTTGTCGGAGCCGAACCAATAGTAAACATCGTCGAACGCGCCGGTGTATTTATCCATTTCAAGCTCGATGTCGCCGACCTTTATGGTCTCTCTGCCGTCGAAGCCCAGCCATTCAAGCCCTTTGATACGCGGCGGCAGGTTCTGCTGAACTATATTCTGCTCGCGGTAGGTGTAGCCGCTGATATGCGGACCGATTACCGCGAAAATAATAATAACAATGATGAGGAAAAGACCGATTATTGCGCCCTTGTTCCGAACAAAGCGTACAAGCGCATCCTTCCAATAGCTTTGGGAGGCAAAGTTGGTGTCTACATGGGCGTGGATGTCGTTGTGGCGAAGCTCAAAGGCGTTTTCCGGAAGGGATGAATAATCAAAATTTTCAGCTTTCATGACTATCCCCCTTAGAAAGACGTATTCTCGGGTCGATGATTCCGTAAAGAATATCCACAAGCAGCATTATGCCGATATACATAACGCTGTAAACAAAAGAAAGTGCAATGGTGACGTTATAGTCGTTCTGCTGTATGGAACGAACCATAAGCTCGCCTATACCGGGTATTGCAAAGATTTTTTCGATTACAAGGGAGCCTGTCATGGTGTTTACAATCAGCGGACCCAAAACCGTGATAATGGGAATAAGCGCATTTCTCAGCGCATGGCGGACAATAAGCTTCGGGCCGCTTATGCCCTTGCTCTCCGCAAGGAGCATATAGTCGCTGTGAAGAACCTCGAGCATTTCCGTTCTGGTAAATCTTGCGATGTTCGCCATGGAGAACATGGAAAGCGCTATGGTGGGCAAAATCGAGGATTCAAACGGATTGTCGAGCTGATAAAGTATGGGCAGCCATGAAAGCTTGTAGCCGAAAACATAAAGCAGCGATAATGCGAAAACATATGACGGCAGCGAAACACCCAAAACGGATATTATCGTTGCTATGGTGTCGAAAATTGTGTTGTGCTTCAGCGCGGCTAAAAGACCGAGCAAAAGTCCGAGGGTTGCGCCGAGAAGCACCGCCTGTCCGCCGAGGCGGATTGAGGTGGGCAGCTTTGTCTGCAAAAGCTGCGTGATTGGTACGTTCGCACCGATACTGTAAGAAACGCCGAAGTCGCCCTTTACTATGCTGGCAACGTACTTGAAATATCGGACGTAGAACGGTTCGTTAAGACCGTATTTTTCATAAAGCTTATCTATTTGTTCCTGAGAAAGCTTGTCGTCGTTGAACGGCGAGCCGGGCATATACTGCAGCATGGTGAAAAGGAGCAGAAGCAGCACCAAAATCGCCACTATGGAATACAGTACACGCTTGAATATGTATTTCTTCACCGGGGAAGTCCCCTTTCTTTTTCTATCTTCTCAAAATAGCCCCAAAATGCCAAGTAAAAAACGATACAGTGACCCGCTTGAGGCGGGTCACTGTAAAATAGATTTATGCCTCTTTTTTTCAAGCCTGTAATCAGCCGATTACAACATTGTTATAAACTCTGTTAAGACCAACGGAGTGGAACTCTACGCCGGAAACATTGGACTTGATAAGGCAAGCGTCACACGCCTGATATACGGGGAGGATAACCGCTTCGTCAGCGATGATCTGCTCTGCATCCCGGAATGCAGCCCAGCGGGCGTTTACATCAACGGCAAGCTTGCCGAACTTGATGTCGTTGAGCAGCTCCATGTATGCGTCGGAGTGCCAGCTGCCGTAGTTGTGAGTGTAGCCGTCGGTCCAAAGATCGAAGTAGGTAAGCGGGTCTGCGTAGTCGGGTCCCCAACGGCAGAAGCCGAGGTCGTAGGTGTGAGCCTTCATAAGGTCGGTACGCTCTTTCTTCGGCAGAACTTTAAGCTCAATCTTGAGTCCTTCAAGGTTCGCCATAAGCTGCTCTGCGATGAAAGCAACAACGTTGTTGGAGGTGCCGTCGTCGTCGAAGATGATGGTGTAGGACAGAGAGCTTACGCCAAGCTCTTCAAGGCCTTTCTTCCAATATTCCTGAGCTTTTGCAACGTCATAGACGTTTACGTTGATGTCGGAGGTTTCACGGTAGTCCTTGCCGTCGGGACCGGTTGCAAGATCCTGCGGTACGCACCAGTTTGCGACAATGGAGCCGTTTTTAAGAATGTTGTTTACGATTGCGTCTTTATCGAACGCCATACCGATAGCTTTGCGGATGTTGGCATTTTCAAGACCGTTTTTCGCAGAAACGTTCGGAGAGAGATACCAGAGGTAGCCGGTCATAATGGAATGGAACTCCGGATCGCTCTTGAGGATTTCAGCCAGCTCGGAGGAAAGCTTGCAGATGTCAAGCTCGCCGTTCTGATATGCAAGGTATGCGGACTGAGGATCAAGGATTACTTTATAGTCGATGCCGTCGATTTGAATTTTGTCGGCGTCATAATATTTGTCGTTCTTTCTTACGGAGAAGCTCATGGCAGCAGGCTCATATTCGGCAAGAGCGAAGGGGCCGTTGCTGATGTAGTACTGCGGAGCAGAACCGTAAAGCTCGCCGCACTGTGCGGCAAAATCGCGGTTAACGGGATAGAAAACCGGGAAGAACATAAGAGAATCGAAGAAAGCGCAGGGCAGACCGAGCTTTACCACGAAGGTTGCTTCGTCAACCGCCTCAAAGGACTGGATACCTGCGGTTTTGAAAAGGGAAGCATACTGTGCCGGATCGTTTTTGTCAATGCATCTTTCCCAGCCGAAAACAAAGTCGTCTGCGGTTACCTTTGCGCCGTTGGACCAGTACGCCTCACGGAGGTGGAACGTCCATACAAGACCGTCGTCGGAAACCTCATAGGTTTCCGCAATTCCGGGAACTGCCGCGCCGGAAGCGTCAACCTTGAAAAGTCCTTCGATCATGGTGCCGATAACTTCAAAGTCATCGCCGGCGGAGGTACGCTTGGGGTCGATGGATTCAAGCGCTGCGGTAATGTGGGATTTTATAACTTTGCCGCCGGAGGAGAGCTGTTCGCCGCCGCTCTGGGATTCACCGCCGCTTTGACTTTCGCCTTCGCCCTTATCGCAGGCCGCAAAGCTGAAAACCATAACAAGTGCAAGAAGCAAAGCAAGGATTTTGTTAAGTTTCATTAGTTTCACCTCAAATTCAATATTTTTTGTAAGCTTTTGAATAACTCTTTTTTAAAAGTTTCATCACTATGGGTGCTATTTTATACCTAAAGCGGTTCGTTGTCAATAGGTTTTATGAAATTTTTTTGTAAAAAATGCGAAAAAGTTGCCCACAGCGCAAAAACACCTGTATTCCACCTGTGTAGCTTCTATTTTTACTTCAAGTGCCTGTCCTCATTTTTCCTTGATTTAATCAGCTTTTGCAGGCTTTGCTGCAAAAGCGTTTGTTCCGTGATTACTTTTAATTCCCATACATTTTATGAATGTATAATTGTATAATTATGCATTGCGACTACAACAATGTGTCGTTTTGACTTGCTAAATTGATTTTGCAGCTTTAATTTTTGCTGCTTGCATATATGTTTCCCTGCCGTACAAATTACAGGCGTTTTCCCTCCGTGGCGGATTTTTTTGCCGCCGAAACGGTTCCCCGTATGCAAAAAAGCACCCCTTTCCTAACGGAAAGGGGTGCTCTGCAATAAAATTCATCAGCCGATTTCGGCAAGTATCATATCCACTGCCCTTTGCTCAAGGGAAAAATCCGTTTCCCGGTAATCCTCGCCGAGCACAAGGCGCAGAAGCTCCCTCAGCATAAGGGGATTTCGCGCCAGAACGGGGCCGAGCACCCATGTGGCAAAGAGGTTTCCCTTTCGGAAGCCCTCCTCTGCGCCCACGGCGCCCTCTCCGCCGAGGTTTTTGCTCACCTTGAAGAGATTGGGCTTGTCCTCGCCGAAGGCGACCTTTTCGCAGCGGTAGTAGGTTCCGAACATCCTCTGCTCCGGGGCAAATTCCGGAACGAGCACCGCGTCGCTGACGTACATTCCGTCAAATTCGGCGCAGGTGCAGTCGAAAATTCCCATGCCCTCGAAGCTTTCGCCGCCCAAGAGAGAAAAGCTTTTGCCGAGGAGCATATTCGCGCTGCCGGTAAAGAGCATGGGCACGCCCTTTTCCATGGCGGCGGCGAAGCTCTCCCTGCGGCGCAGGAAGTCCGTGCTCACGGCGGCAACGTTGCGGGGCTTTCCGTGGCAGACGAACACCATATCAAAGGCGGCGAAGTCCGCCTCGTCCCCCACTCCCCCGGTGAGCACCTCGTATTCGCAGCCCATTTCCTCAAGGCGGTTCGTAAAGGCGGTGACGTTCATGGTATCGCCGTTCAGCTCCAAGGCCTCGTTATAAAGATTGAGTATCCTTATCTTTCTCATAGCTTTCTCAGCTCCTTCATAAGCGCGGCGTCGTTCTCCGCGTGCAGCAGGTTCATTATGCAGATATCCCCCTCGGTTTTTTCGAGGCAGGCTTTTATGTCCTCGGGTCTGTCGCAGATTTGAATTTTGCTCATATCCATGCCGCCCAGCTTCATACGAACCGCAAGGTCGTACCTGCGCTGACCGCAGATTATGATATAATCCGTGCCGCGCAAATTCTCGTAGGCAACATCGTACATAAAGAGCACATCCTTGTTGTTCGTGTGGAACATATTGTCCGCTATGATAATTGCCGTCACCGGGGACTGCTTTTCCGCCACGAACTGCACGCTCTGGTCAACGGAGGCGGGGTTTTGCTTTGTAAGAATAAGCTGTGCTTTTCTGCCCATAACCGTCATTTCCTCGTATCTGCCGGTAACGCCTATGTCGAAGCTCTCCGCGGCGGAAAGCACCTTTTCAAGGGGCAGGCGAGCCGCCTCGCAGCATACTGCGGCGGCGGTTACGGTGTTGAACATAAAATAAGTCGCGTCGAAGGTCAGCTTTACGGGAACGCCGTTCACCTTGAGGGAGGCATTCGCAAAATCGAGATCGGTTCCTATATAATCGGGCTTCGGGCACTCAAAGCCGCAGCTTTCGCAGCGGAATTTGCCCACATGGTTATAGTGGTAATACTCGTAGGAAAGGGTGTGCATACATTTCGGGCAAACGCGGGCGTCGTTGGTGCCGCCGGTGCAGCGCTTTGTGGAGCGTTCGTTTTCGCCGAGGGCGAACCAAATAACCGGGTTGTCCCTGTTCCACGAAAGCTGCTGAGAAACCGGGTCGTTGGCGTTTAGCACGAGAGTTGTACCCTCCGTAATGCCCATTTTGATTTTTTCCAGAACTATTTCCGGACAGCAGTTCCGCATAATCTGATCCCGCAGTAGGTTCACCACCACAAGATAGTCCGGGTGAATTTCCCTGACCAAAAAGCGCAGCCAACGCTCGTCGATTTCGATAACGGAGTAGTCCGCCTTCACTCTGCCCCCCATGGTGCAGCCGCAGAGCAGCGCCGTGGTAACGCCGCCGAGCATATTGGAGCCGTAGCTGTTATTTATGACGGAAAAGCCGTTTTCCCGCAGAATATGAGTAATCATATTCGAGGTGGTGGTCTTTCCGTTGGTGCCGGTAACGCAGATTATCTTTCCGTCGAACCTGAGCCTGTCGAGCACATGGGGGCAGACCGCTCTGGCGATGTCGCCGGGCTTTGCCGTGCCCTTGCCCACCAGTTTTCCGACGAGCCAAAGTATTCTGCACAGGCAGATGGCAATAAAAAGCCTCATTTCAAGCAAACTTCCTTTATACTATATTATATTGGTTAGGAATTAGGAGTTGGGAGTTGGCACGGAGGTAACTGAGCGCAAATCTCGGCTCCCCTGTCCTCTGCAAGGCGAACTGAGCGCGTTCTCGGCTCCCCTGTGCTCGGCAAGGCTAATTGAGCGCGTTCTCGGCTCCCCTGTGTAAGGGGAGCTGTCAAGCCTTTC
>USFO01000045.1 GCA_900553955.1 uncultured Oscillospiraceae bacterium | reverse complement strand
CGATGTAGTTCTCGAGGCTGCCCTCAAATGCGGGGGTTGCATCCTCGTACTTCGCGGTGTGGCTTTCGTCTGCGAAGGCTGCGCCGTTTACGCCGTCAACGTACTTGACGGTGTAGGTGTTGCGTTCCCACTGAGCATAAAGCTTAACGGTTTCGAGGTTGTGTGCTGCGGTGAAGGTGTAGGTTGCGCCGGCAGCGTATGCGTCGCCGGTACCGTCAGCCTTGGTGTTCCAGCCGGTGAAGTGCCATCCGGTTCTTGCGAACTCATAATAGCCGGTGTTGCTGCCGAGAACCTTGGTCTGTGCATTGGTGTATTCGCTCCAGAAGGTATCGCCGTTGGAGCGGACGCCTTCGTTACCATAATAGATAACGGTGTTTGCGCCCTTCATTCTCCACTTTGCGGTGTAGGTTACATCCTCGGTTACTTTGTCGGCAACCTTCGGGTTCCAGCCGTTGAATACCCAGCCGATGTAGTTCTCGAGGCTGCCCTCAAATGCGGGGGTTGCATCCTCGTACTTCGCAGTGTGGCTTTCGTCTGCGAAGGCTGCGCCGTTTACGCCGTCGGTATAAGTTACGGTGAAAACGTTTCTGGTATAGGTTACATATACGTTGGTCCAGCCGTTTACGGTGGCGTTTTCAGCTACTTTGTGGCCGTACCAATCCCAGTTGTACCATTTATCAAGGGCGTAGCCCTCAACTTCGCCGACGCCTGCGTTAGCTTCGAGGTATTCGATGACGTTGGTTCCGCGGAGTGCAAGTCCGGAGTAAACGGTTTTGGCGTTTGCCTTATCGCCGTCGTAAACAGCCTTGACAACAACCTTTTCGTAGTCGGTTACGACTGCGATAACATTCTGCCATGCGCCGGTTACGGTGAACTCGGTGGCTTCGGTGTAGTTTTTGCCTGCTTTGTACTGGTTAAAGTTGCCGTCGTTGAACCAGCCTACAAATTCATAGCCGTTTGCGGAAGAATAGTAATCGGCAATGTTCGGGGTGAAGGTGTCGCCATCATAAAGATTGGTGACAGCTTTGGAAACAACGGGTTTAGTGAGGTCGGAAGCCTTGTAGATAACAACATGAATGTTGCTTGCCTTCTTGGCTTCAAAGCGTGCTTCAAGAACAGCGCCGGATTCGGCAAGCTTGAGTGCGCGGAGGTTTCTGAAGTCCTGAACATACAGGGCGTCTTTGGTGCTGATGCACTCGTTCTTTGCTACATCGTACCAGCCGATGAAACGATAGCCCTCTTTTGCGAAAGCCTTTACGGGAGTGTAGCTCGCAGCCGGAACTTTACCGTAAGAGGTACCAACGTTGCCGGTATATGCTTTGAAGGACTGAACGTCGGCTTTGGGTCCCATATATTTTGTAGTATAATTGATATGGTCGCCGCCTTCGCTCATCTGAACGTTCCAGTGAATCCACTCATAGGATTCCCACTCTGCATAGAGAGTTACATCGTAAGCGGGCATTACGAAAGTGCCGTTCATTGCGTAATGGTCGCCGGTGCCGTCGGCCTTGGTGTTCCAGCCGGTCTGACGGTAGTTGGTGGAATAGTCAGCGCTGAGCTCTTTGGTGAACTTCTTGCCGTCCATGGCGGTGTTGAGGTTTACGTTGGTGCCTTCAGCGTATCGGGTCTTAGAGGTGTGGTTTCCGGAAATGGTGCCGGAAAGCTTGTTGGTGCCGTTGCCGTTGAAGGTGAGCTTGTAGGTAGGAAGAAGCTCCCACTGTGCTACATAAGTAACATCTTCGGTTGCTTTTTCCGCAAGCGCGGGCTGCCAGCCAACGAACTTATAGCCTGCACGCTCGGTAGAACCGGTAAATGCAGGAGTTGCGGAACCTGCAACAACTTTGTAGTCCTCTTTTGCGAATACGGTATTGTTAAGACCGTCTTCATAAGTTACATAAACATAAGTAGGCTCAACATATTTGAGGTGAACAGCGGCAGTAGCGCCATTTCCGGCGTAATTTGCCCATTTGGTGAAAGGAACAGGTTTTGCTGCATCATAGCGGGCGCCGCTGTTATCAACAAACCATGCGTTCTCCGCAAGGCTCATTTTCGCGTTAGAAGGAGAAACGTTTGCTCTATAAACAACATCATCGCCAGCAGAGGTTGCGGTATTATTATAAATCTTGCAGCCGGTCTGGTTTACGACAGAAATGTTATTCCAAACAACAATGCCGCCGCCCTCTTTTGCGTTATTTCCTGTGATTTCGCCGCCTGCGAGGACAACTTCAATTGTTTTCTGAACACTAGTTGTGCCTTTTGCAAATTTTGCACAAATTGCACCGCCTTGGTTGGAAGCGGTGTTTCCAGTAAATTTACCGCCGTTAATGACAAGCTTTGCGCAGCCATACTGAGAATCAAAGTTGATTGCGCCGCCGTTTGTGGCGTTACCACCGGTAACAACGCCGGTGCCTACGCTATCATTAAAGGTGACATTCATCATGCTGTCGGAATGGTTCTGTGTCCTCTTAAAAGTGAAAACAGAACCGCTCTTACCGGTAACGGTCTTACCGTTGAGGTCGATGGTAAGGTCATAGTTATAGCTAAGACCCACAGAACCCATCCAATCAACAGTTACGGATTCGTTAACATCTTTAAGAAGAGTTACGGTCTGAGCGCCGTTCTTCATTTCACTCTTTGCAGCATTAAGTGCTTTCTGAAGAGTGTCATACTCTGCTCCGGTGCTTTCAAGGCGTGCTACGGAGTTATCAACTTCCCATTGTGCAACGTAAGTAACGGTTTCGGTTACGGTTGCGGCAACTGCGGGCTGCCAGCCTTTGAAAGTGTAGCC
The DNA here is from genome assembly GCA_900553955.1 of uncultured Oscillospiraceae bacterium. Lineage (GTDB taxonomy): Bacteria > Bacillota > Clostridia > Oscillospirales > Ruminococcaceae > UMGS1668. The sequence continues at coordinate 9,944 of USFO01000045.1, read as the reverse complement.
TTCACGGGCGGGTTCGCCATTGAATGCGGGAGTTGCAGAGTCTTTTGCAAGGTCGGTATAAACCTGATCTGCAAAGACTTCCTCGCCATCAACGCCATCGGTATAGGTTACGGTGTAGGTGGAAGGTGCAGCCGCAGTCTGGAAGTTTGCGGTGTAGGTAGCGCCAAGCTGAATGCTGGTGGCGTATTTGATAACAAATTCCGCATTGTTAACCTTGGTGCCGTAAGCGGTAGAATCTCCGGTCATAGTCCATTTGGTGAACTCATGTCCGCAGGTTCCGTTGACGGCTTTAAGGGTTACAGGCTTCTTCTGAGAAGTGGCAGTGCCGTAATCAGCAGAACCTTTGGTAAGAGTGGCTTCTTTGACGCCATTTCTCCAAACTTCAACAGCTACGTCGCAGGCATCGCTTCCGCAGGCGCAAACCGGAGCTTTGATAGTGATGGTTTTGCTTTTATCAAGGCCGCCGGGAGCGTGCGGCTCTGCCGGTTCTTCGACAGGTGCGGTAACTTTGCCGCCTTCGACTACGTCTTCGAGCGGGTTCATGTCAAGGGGCAAAGCCATGGCAGGGGTGACGTAGGTCATCACCATAAGAACCGCAAGAAGAATACTTAACAGTTTCTTAGTCATAAATTTTTCCTCCTGTTATTTTCGTTCGGATTTTTGCGGCTTTTTATGTTCCTATACAATATAATAAAAGCCGTTAAATCTCCATCAAAAATATAGCACAACAGGGGTGGCATTGCAATATTTTTTTTGCAAATTTTACGACTTTTTTACTTTATTTTTCACATAAAATGCATTAAAAAATGAATAAATGCCTGCTTTATAGAAAATTTGTGCGCGTGCGGAAATATCAGCACTCCAAAAACAGAAAAATTCATCACAAATTCGCGGCGCACAGTGCTACTATTTTCTTGCCGGAACAAAAAGAGCCGCTTTTACCCGGCGGAAAGGAACAATATGACAGTTAAAAAGATTTTCACAAGCGCCCTCTCCCTTTGCGGAGAGAGCAACACTGCGCCCTACCTTGCGGATTTTGCTGTGGACTGGGCTAACGCCCTTTTGGCGCAGTTTTTTGAGGCGGAGCGCAGCATCCGCCTTGCAAACGGCAGCAAGCCTTTGAGCACCGTGCCGATGCTCGTCACCGCGGAGGATGAAGTCCCCTATGACGATACGCTTGTCCGCGGCGCGTTTGTCTTTGGCTTTGCGGCGCTTATCTGCGACCTGTGCGACGACCGCGAGCTTGCCGCAAACTTTCGCGCACGCGCCGCCACCGCGGCGGACACCGCCGCAAAGGCGCATGAGCATGCGGTTTTTGACATCTACGCCACGGAGGTGAGCATATGAACACCCCATTTACGACTCGTTTGAGCACCGTGCGCACAAACCGCTTTCGCGGGGTTGATCTTTCAAGTCCGCCGGAAAGCGTTGATCCAACCCGAAGCCCCAGTGCGCCGAACATCATGCCCGGCACGGACAAAAAGCCCACAAAGCGCCCGGGATTTTCTAAGCTAATTCAATTTGACGGCAAAATCAACGGCATTTTTTCGCTGAAAAGCTCCGGCAACGAACACTTTGTGGTACACGCCGGTACGAAAATTTTCGTAGATTCACCTTACAACGCAGTTTACAGCGGCGTATCGGCTTCACCCTCTGTCGCCATACCATACAAGGATAAGCTATACCACCTTGACGGCACCTCTGTAAGAATTATTTCTTACAAAAGCAGCACCGGCGCGGAAGTCACTCCCCTGCGAATGGTTTCGTACACGCCCACCATCACCATAGGGCGAAAGCCCTCCGGCGGCGGCACGCCCTTTGAAGATTTCAACTTGGTAAGCCGAAAGTTCACCGAAGAATTTTCCGGAACCGCAGAGGACACCACCTATCAGCTTTCGTTCACCGGGCTTTACAGCGACCCGGTAACGGTGCAGATTCTTGACAAAGCCTCCAAGCCGGATAAGAAAATTTGGAACAGTCTTGCCTCCGGAACGGACTACACCGCGAACCACACCGACGGCACTGTGACCTTTATAAGCCCGCCCGGTACTTCTCCCATTGAGGGCGAAGACAATGTGCGCATCACCGCAAGCAAAGAAATTGCTGAATATTTTCTGCGCATTAGAGGATGCACCGCGGGCATTGTTTACGGCGTCGGCGGCATACGCAACAGGCTGTTCCTCTCCGGCAACCCGGGCTATCCCGGGCGCGACTGGTACAGCGAAATGGACGATTTTACCTATTTCGGCGAGAGCCACTATTGCGACATCGCGCCCGGATGCCGGATTGTGGGGTACTCCCTGGTAGACGGTCTGCTTGCGGCGCACTGCTCCGGCGAGAGCGACGCGCCCGTTGTGCTGCGCAGCGGCGAAATGCTGAACGGCGAGGCGGTGTTTCCTGTGAAGAATATTCTCCGCGGTGCGGGCGCGTGCTCAAAGCGCGGCTTCGGCGTGCTCGGCGACGAGCCCCTTTTCCTTACGGAAAAGGGCGTGTTCGCCCTCACCGCAAAGGACACCACAGGAGAGCGCTATCTTCAGCGTCGAAGCTGGTTCATCGACAAGGCGCTCTGCGCCGAAGAAGGGCTTGAGCATGCAGTTTTTTGTCCATGGAAGGATTTCATGCTCATTGCGGTAAACGGAAAAGTTTATCTGCTTGACGGCGGTCAAAAAACCTATGAACAGTATGCGCCCTACAGCACTTTTCAGTATGAATGCTACTACTGGACCGGAATTCAGGCGCGCTGCATTGTTGTAATGCAGAATATTCTCTGCTTTGGTGACGAGAGCGGCAACATCTACACTTTCCACGAGCCGGGCGTGCTCACCGCCGGAGCCTACACCGACAATGGCGCCGCAATCGGTGCTCATTGGGATCTTCCCGACATCACCGGCACGAATTTTTACAACAAAAAGGCGCTCCGCGGGGTGTATGCGGAGCTTTCGCCGCAGCCGCGCACCTCGGTAAAAGTGCTGTTCAACTGCAACGGCGTGTGGCAGCCCCTCTGGCATGAGGGCGCGGCGTTCCGCTATTTCCGCTGGTCAGGCATAAAGTGGAGCGAATTTGTGTGGCAGTGTGATGACAAATCCCGCGGCTACGGCCGCCGCCGCTTGGCGCCCGGCATGGGCAGAATCCGCGTGCGGCTTGAAAATTCCGTGGCGGGTGAGCCCTTTGGGCTCAACTCTGCGGCGGTGGAATTCACTGAAATTGGAAAGAAAACTTTCTGATTTTGCCTAAAGCGCAGGCAAAAGCCGACCTGCGTTCCAACGCATTTTAGATGAATCAGCAGAAAAAAGCCTTTCCACCCCAAGTGTGGAAAGGCTTTTCTATTAACTGACCGCTCAAGTGACTGACCGCTCAGGCTGCGTCGGCAATGTATTTACGCCGAGTCAAAACGCAAGTATTCAGTATATTTTCTTGCGCAGAACAGCCCGCACGGCATACACCCGCTTCACTCAAACACATCTATGCACCGGAAACGGTGCGTCGCATCGGCAGCAAAAGCCGCACTTGCCGAACCGTCGGGGCGAAACGCCGCCGCCCTGCGCGCACTGGTAGGAATAATTTTGTCAATCGGCGTTCCGCGCTCGTACTGCGCAATTTCCAGCGAAAGCGACTGCAACCGCGTGTTTATCATCCCTGCGGAAACGTCGAAATGCTCTGCGGCACGGCGCAGGGCGCGCTCCCGATCAGTAAAAAACAGCGAACGAATGTTCTCATAAAAAGGAATAAATTCTTTATACGGCATCAAAAGCTCTGCTGCGCCCTCGTTCGCCTGCCACTCAATGGCGGAAACCTCGTCGTCGCCGGTGCAAAGAAAATTATCACCCTCGTGAAGGAAGTAATGCACCAGTTCGTGAGATGCCGCAAAACGCCGTCCCTCCGGCGGGCGGTTTGCGGAAAGAACAATCAGGCTTTTGTGCTCGCCGCGCATCAAAACCCCTGCAAGCCGTGCGCTGTCAAAGGCATAGACCTCGATTTCTATGCCCAGCGTCCGCGCAAGTGCATAAGGATCAAAGCGTCCCGCCAGGGCGCTTTGCCGAATAAGCTCTATCTTGCGATAGAGCTCTGCTTTATTTAAAAAATTCAATTATTTGTCTCCTGTCTTGAAGCGACGGGCAACTTCCAAAAGCAGGTCGAGGTCCCGCTTGGAAAGGTCAAGCTCTTTTGCTCCACGCAAAAAGCTGAAGTACATTTCCGGGTATTCGGATGCTTCGGTATCCTTGTTGCCAAGAAGATAATCTGCGGTTACGCCGAAATACTGGGCAACACGAAGAATTTTATCACCCGAAGGCATATTTCTGTCCCATTTGATGATGGAGTTTTTAGAAAAACCGCAATCTCTTTCCACCTGTGCAACACTGACGCCTTTTTCGGCTGCGAGCACGCGGATTTTTTTAAGCATTTCCATAAAATCTTCCTTTCCAAAATTATTTTTACGAGGGCAGCGCTTTGAGCCGCATTTGTGCGGTAGTACTGCTCTGTTATTATTGTAGAATATTTTCTGATAAATGTCAATAGCCGCGGGCGACTTTTTTGGAAAAAAATCTGCGTTTTTTGTGCTCAGATCACCCGACTGACAGCTTCGCAAAGCCTTTTAAGCGCCGGGCGAATCGGCGCCGCTGCGACCCAAATCCCAAAAATTCCGCGCCAAAACGCACTTTGCAGGTCGATGGATTTTCCCTTTCGGCGAAACTCGGTTATCTGTGCGACCACCTGGTCAAAGCGGAAAAAGCCGTCCCCCTCCAGCCGCCAGTCGCCGCAGGTGCAGAATCCGAATTTTGTAATTTTTGTTATGCGGTGCATTATATATCTGCCGGAATCGGTGCGTACCACCACCACATCCAACCGCCGGAGTTTTGCTGTATCGCACAGCTCTGCCTTGGCAAAATCGCGTCCGCCCGCCACTGCGGGCAGCATACTGCTTCCCGAAACCGGAAAAACCACCGCTTTTCCGGCTCGCAGCTCCGGCGCAATTTTTGTAAAAAGTTCTTCGGGACTGATTTTTTCTTTTTCCATGGGCGTGCCTCCCTTCGGCGATTATATTATAGTTCTTTTCAGAAAAATGCCAATATTTTCAGCGACAGCGGCGCGCTGCGCCGCAAAACGAGCATACATGCAGGGTGAAAATCTTCCGTGCCGGATGTGAAATATTACAAATATTCTAAAATCACGCGGTACGCCGCCACAAGATCGTCAAGGCGCAGGCGCGCGTTGGCGGGGCTGGTGGAGGGAAGCTCCATGGCCGGCGGGCAGCCCATAGGCTCGCAAAGCCGCTTGTAGAGCCGCGTTGCGGCTTTTCCGGCGGTGAAAACCGCGCGGATTTCGCTGCTGCGAAGCAGCGCCGCAATGTCATTTGGAACGGGGTTTTTTATTGCCGAGTCTGCGGCGCCCTCTATATCGCACTGCGCCAAAACATCCCACAGCGCAATGCGGTGGCGCAGCGCAAAATCGCGGCGCTGCGCGGTTGTTTTGGGAACAGGTTCGCCGAAAAGCGCCGAAAGCACCGGCCAAAATCTGTTCTGCGGATGCGCGTAGTAAAAGCCCGCTTCGCGGCTTTTCGGCGAGGGCATTGTTCCCAAAATGAGCACGGTACTGTGCTCATCAAACACAGGCGGAATTTTGCCGTGCTCAACATGAACAAGCTTGCTCATTTTTGAGCACCGTTTTTCTTTTTCCGCGTGCTCATGCGGTATATCAGCACTGCTGCTGCGGAGATTATCTGTAAAATTGCCGCCGCCATAAGCAGAAAATCGGGCAAATAAACATCAGGCGAGAGCGCCCAAAGCTTTGCTCCGCGAAGGATTGCGGCGGCGACCCCGCAAACGAGCACCATCCAAATCCCCTCAAGGCGTTCCTTGAAAATGAGCACTGCCGCCGCCGCATTCGGCACCGCGCAGGCAAGCAAAAGTATTACCGCGGCGAAAATATAGTTTTTGAAGAGTGCCGCACCGAAAGGCAGATGTTCCAGCGCAGGCAGAAGCTCGCCGATGCCTAAAATCGCGCCGTCAGGCCGGATAAAAAGCGCCATGGCGGAATTCAACGAGGAAAGACCAACGAACGCCGACAGCGCTAAAAACCAAATTTTTGCTCCGCTTATGCTTTTCAGTGTTTTCAAATGGAACACTCCTTTAATAATGTAATAATAGGAGAGGTAAGCCTGTGCGCCGTTGGCGCACACATTGCAAGAGGGAAACGGCTTTGCGCAGCAAAAACGGCGCCACGCTGCTTTTGCTGCCAACAATCCGCCGAAAATAATTAAGTTTGTGTGATTAAATCAGATATCGGCAATATTAAGCCGTTTTTTCAAGCTAAAATATCAATAAATATAATTTTAAGTATAATATTCGTAATTATTAAATGTAATTTGGAGGTAAAACGCACCGAAATCTATCTTTATAGGTTGCCGTAAGCAGGCTTTTAGGCCAAAGTAAAGCTTAGCTTGGCTCCGGCAATTTGTATGTGTGTTGCGCACATTACACGCGAAGTTCGTCAGAAAGGACAAGGCCGGGGTTCTGCTTTTCGATATAATTCAGCGCCCAGATTCCGCTGAAAACGATTACATATTTTCCGCGGTAATCCTCTAAAACCTTGCAGCCGTTCGCCAAGTCAAGCTTCAGCGGGTCGCCGGGGCACTCGATTATGAAGCGCAGATGCTCATACGGCAGCCCGGTCATGACCAGCTCCACGCCGTACTCGTTCAGCATACGGTAGCGGAAAACATCGAATTGCAGCGTGCCGACAACGCCGATGATTGCTTCCTCCATGCCGAGGGCGGGATTTTTGAAAATCTGAATCGCGCCTTCACGTGCGATCTGCTCGATGCCCTTGATAAACTGCTTGCGCTTCATGGTGTCCTTTGGGCGGGCGGTCATAAAGTGTTCCGGCTCGAAGGTCGGAATACCGGAAAAGCAGAATTTTTTCCCCGGTACGGTGATGGTGTCGCCGATGGAAAAAATGCCGGGATCGAATACGCCGATAATGTCGCCGGCGTAGGCTTCCTCGATAATTTCGCGTTCTGCCGCCATAATGTGCTGGGGTTGAGATAAGCGCATTTTCTTATTTCCCTGAACATGGTAAACCTCAGAGTCGCGTTCAAATTTGCCGGAGCAAACCCTCATAAATGCCAAACGGTCGCGATGAGCTTTGTTCATATTTGCCTGAATTTTGAAAACAAAAGCAGAAAAATCCTCCGAGAAGGGGTCGATTTCGCCGCAGTCGGACATACGCGGAGTGGGGGGCGTGGTCATGCGAAGAAACTCGTTGAGGAAGGGCTCGACGCCGAAATTGGTAAGGGCGGAGCCGAAGAAAACCGGGCTGAGAGTGCCCGCGCGCACCGCATCAAGGTCAAGCTCGCGGCCCGCGCCAAGCAGCTCAACATCGTCGCGGAGCTGTTCCCACCGAGCCTGTCCGATGTGCTCGGCAACCGTCGGATCGGACAGCTCAACCTCTTCGGAAAGCGCTTTTCTGCCTCTGCCCTCGCCGGTGAAGAACAAAATTCTGTGCTTTTCGCGGTCGTAAACTCCCTGAAATTCCTTGCCGGAGCCGATGGGCCAGTTGATGGCACAGGTGTCGATTCCAAGCTCGCGCTCAACCTCCTCGCAAAGGTCAAAGGGGTCTTTGGAATCGCGATCCATTTTGTTGATGAAGGTAAAAATAGGAATATGGCGCATTGCACAGACCTTAAAAAGCTTGCGGGTCTGTGCCTCGACGCCCTTACTGCCATCAATTACCATTACCGCGGAATCCGCCGCCATCAGGGTGCGGTAGGTGTCCTCGGAAAAGTCCTGGTGGCCGGGAGTATCAAGAATATTTACGCAAAAGCCGTCATAGACGAACTGCATGACGGATGATGTTACGGAGATTCCGCGCTGCTTTTCAATCTCCATCCAGTCGGAGGTTGCGGCCTTGGCTTTCTTGCCTTTTACCTCGCCCGCCTGGGCGATTGCTCCGCCATAGAGCAGAAATTTTTCTGTAAGCGTGGTTTTACCGGCGTCGGGGTGAGAGATTATCGCGAAGGTTCTTCTGCGCGAAATTTCTTCTTTTAGTGTTGCCATATAGAAAATTCTCCTTTTGAGTGTTCGTGGTTTTGTGGATTTTACGATGGACGAAGCAAAGCTTCGCGGCGGCGCTGCCGCCGTTTTTTGCCGAAAGGCAATTTTCCCGCCGAGGCATATATTAACACTTTATTTTACCACAGTATGCCGCCGTTTACAAGCAAGAGGGCGAAAAAATGGGGTGATTAAGCTAGAATTTTAAGCGAGTCAGCTTGAACATCGGTTGAGCTTTGGGCAAGGCGGCACAGCACGCCGCGGAGCGCACGCCGAAGGCGCCATCGCCGAACACCCACATACAAAAATCGCCTGCCGCAAATGCGGCAGGCGGTTTATTTCGCGGGATTATTCCCTCTTCAGCTTCTGATAATGGCGATGGCGGCGGAGCTTGCGATACTTGCGTATGTTATAGGCGCGGATGCACAGCACAAGCACGGTAAGCGCCAGCAGGATTCCCCCCGGGATGGCGATGAAAATCCACCAACGAAAGGTGCTTTTCTCCTTCTCGATGGAGGCGTCCGCCGCAACAACGCTCGATTCCTTCACGATGTGATATTCCGGACGGATAGAAACGCCGTTGGTCGCCATTTGGCTGCTTTTTTTGTTGAAGGTGACCGCGACTTCAATGCCATCAACGGCAGAAATATCGCAGTATTCCGGCACATTCACCTTGCAGGAAACGTCCTTTTCCGAAAGGTCATCCGTAAGCAGCAGGTTCACCGAAGCCATGGGGTAAACGGTCATTTTGCCGTAGAGGGCTTCGCCGTCGTAAAGGGTGACCTCGGTTTTCTTGAGGGCGATGGGAATTTCCACGGTGCGGAACGCCGCAAAGCAGTAGTCAAACAGGGCGGTAGTGTCCTTGTACTTGGCGTACTTGTTAGTGCTTTTGAGCACAACGCAGATGAGGCGCATTTTGCCGTTGTCTGCGACGGTGACGGCGGTGTGCTTCGCCTCCTCCGTCCAGCCGAGCTTGCCGCCGGTGGCATAGTCATAGCCGTAGGTGGAATTGTTTTCCGAACCGACAATCATCGAATGGTGGGTGCCGAACTTGCGCTCGGTGTTTTTATTAGTGGCGGGAATTGTCCATTCCCAAGCATTGAAATAGGTCTCGAAGCCCTCGACGGAGAGAGCGTAGCGGGTGATGAGCGCCATATCCCGTGCGGTGGTGTAGTGGTTTGCGTCCGGCATTCCGGTGGCGTTGGCAAAATGTGTATTTGTACAGCCGATTTCGGCGACCTTTTCGTTCATCAGTTTTACGAAAGCAAGCTGACTGCCGGCGACGGCATCCGCCAGACCCATGGCACAGTCGTTGGCAGATTCCACCATTGCCCCGTAAAGAAGATCTTCTATTTTGCAGGTTTCGCCCTCGGTGAACGCAAGGTGCGTGCTGCCCTTATCGTAGGTTGCAGCCTCGGCGGAAAAGGTATAGCTGTTTTTCGGCTCAAGTGCCTCCAGCGCCATGGCGCAGGTGAGAATTTTTGTGATACTTGCAGGCTCCATACGCTTATCGGCGCTGCCGCCGATAAGCATTTGCCCGCTGTCGGCATCCATGACGCAGTATGCTTCGGAGATTATTCCGGTGGGGTATTCCGCCGCTTTTGCCGGAACTGCAAGGGGCGCTGCGGCGAGCACTGCCGCAGCCAAAACGGAAAATATTCTTTTAAACTTCATTGTGGAAACTATATCAACTTTCATTTATTATTAGGGAATTTGGTGAATTCGGAATTCGGAATGCGAAATAACGCACAATGGCGAATCTGTGGCGTGCGGCGGCAGCCGCCTCGGCTCCCTCTGAGGAGGGAGCTGGCGCGCCCAAAGGATTTAGAGGCGCGACTGAGGGAGAGAGAACGCACGGCTGCTGCTTGCCTTTCTCGCTGTATCCGCCACTGGCGG
>USFO01000044.1 GCA_900553955.1 uncultured Oscillospiraceae bacterium | reverse complement strand
CAATCTTGTCCTCAACCTCTTTGGCTGCCTTCTTGTCTGCGTCCTCTTTAACGAGTTTCTTGTACTCGTTTTCGGCGGCGACAAGCTTTCCTTCGGTTTCGGGGTCAAGCAGCTTCTTCTGCTCCGGAGTAAGAGCATCGAATGCCTTTCTCGCGGCTTTGACAGCATTGCCGCTTTCGAGGGTAACGGGAGCGAGCTTCGCAACCGCTTCGTCAACGGCTTTTGCTGCGGCTTTGTCCTCGGCTTCTTTTACAAGGCGGGCATACTCGGCTTCCGCATCGGTAAGAACCTTGAGGTTCTTTACAAGCTTCTTCTGTGCATCGGTGAGCTTATCATAAGCAGCTCTTGCGGCATCAATCTTAGCTTTGCACTCGTCGGTAAATTCAACCTTTCCGATAGCATTGATAAGGTCTTCAACTGCTTTTGCCGCTGCTTCGTCGGCTTTATGCTGGTCAAGGAGCCTCTGATACTCCGCTTCCGCGTCTGTGAGAACCTTTTCGTTCTTCACAAAAGCTTTCTGCTCGGGAGTAAGGGCATTGAAAGCTTTTCTTGCGGCTTTAATCTTTGCATCACATTCCTCGGTGAGCTTAACCTCGCCGATTGCCGCGATAAGATCGTCAACCGCCTTTGCGGCTGCTTTGTCCTCGGCTTCCTTTACAAGGCGGGCATACTCGGCTTCCGCTGCGGTGAGAACTTCATAGTTGCCTACAAGCTCCTGCTGTTCGATGGGAAGAGCATTATATGCCGCTCTTGCGGCGGCTATGGCCTCCTCGCTTTCGAGAGTTACCTCTCCGATGGAGTCAATAAGCTTTTCTGCATATTCAACATCGTTCAGCCAATGTGCATAGAGCTTGCAGCTTTCGGTAAAGATGGTTTCAAGGCTTATCTGAGTACCGCCGTCTTTTTCGGTGTACCAACCGTCAAAGTGGTAATTTTCCTTAGTCGTTCCGGGGAGAACGGCGAGCTTTCCGTCTTTCTGTGTAAAGAGCAACTTCGTGTTCTCTTTGCCGCCTTGGTAATCGAAGTAAATCTTCTGCTGACCCAGGAGAGAGAGGAGTTTATTGGTATAAACGCTCTTTACATCCTTTTGAAGCTCCTCGCCGAGAGCGTCAAATGCGTCTTTTGCCTCATTGACTTTTACTTTTTCCTCATCGGAAATCGGGAGCTTCGCCGGAAGTGCAGCGATAAGCTCTTCAACTGCGTTCACTCTTTCAAGCTCAGCCATTCTTTCAATGCACTTTCTCAGTTTAGCTTTGAGCTGTTCGTCGAGCTTCGCTTGTTCGTCTTCTCCGAGAGCGTCAAAGAGGCGTTCTGCGTTCTCAACGTCGCCCTTGTCGGAATATTCGAGCTTTTCGGGTGCCGGCAGAGCCTTTATGAGCTTTTCAACTGCGCCGCTGCTGCCCACAACGGTGATTTCATAAACATGAGGAATAATTTTCAGTGCATCGTTGCCCGCCATGGACGGCCATGCCGGATCGCCGCAGGAAACATAGATTATATCGCCCTCTTTTACGGATATGGTTTCGCCGCAGGCATAATAATCATCGGAGGAAGGAGTGTACCGGTTAAGATAGGTTCTTACCTGGAACGCTTTGTTGTTTGCGGTGTAGTTAAGGGTTACTGTGTGCTTGCCCTCGTCCATGGTGAGAAGATAGCTCGTGGTTTCCTTATCGAAGGCGGGAGCAAGGGTTCCGTTGGTGGCGGAAAGTGCTTTCAGTGAGGTATCGGTGTTGCCCTCTACCGCGCCGCCGATATCGGAACCGAGGGTTTGAGTGTAAAGAACGCTTATGCGGTCGCCTGCTTTAAGAGTTCCGTTTGCAACGCTGAATTCGCCGAAGCCTAAGTTCGTGAACCAATCGTTGAGCGTGCCCATCCAGCCGGAGCCGGAGCCGCCGCCGAACTCACCGAGTCCGTTTATGCTGGAAATGTAGTTGCTCTCTGCGCCGACTGCAACATAGCCGTGGTTTCCGAGAGCCTTAACAATGCAGCTCATCATAGTGGAATCTTCATCGATGTCAACCCATTCCGCAACAAGGGTTCCCGTCCAAGGCGGAGTTATCGTGTTGCCGTCGTCATCCACATAGGATTCGGTGAAGGTTTCGTTCTTGACCTCAACGTAGACCTGTGCCTTCTGCGGAACAGCCTTCATTGCTTCAAGAGCAATGTTGAAGTAGTTTACAACCGCGGTAACGGTTTTTGCTTTGTTAATATTGGTTATGCCGTCCTCTTTTGCATAGCGGAGGGTGGTATAATTTTCTGCGGTGTATCTGTCCTTGTCGTATGCGGCAAATGCTTCCTCAAGGGCTGCCTTATATGCCGCCTGTGCTTCCTCAAGGGCGACTTGCGGAGTTTCCGCCTCAAGCCTCATCTTCTCGTATTCGGCTTTGGAAATCATCTTGAGTGCAAATACAAGAGTATCCGCATCGGTTTCGGGCATGGTGAAGTCTGCGACGAACATTCCTTCGCCGCCGTCAACCTTTGTGGAAAGGTTCCAAGTGTTTCCGCCGTCATAGGAAAATACCATCCAGTATGCGTCGTCGCTTGTTGCAACAAGTCTTCTTGCATGAACAATGTCGCCGGGATATGCGGTCATGCCCTCATCGGAAGGCTCGGAAGCGGTTCCGGTAGTCCATTTATAATATTTCTGTGATTTGCCATAGCCTACAATAAATTTATATACGCAGTTTTCGTTCGGTGCGGAAGCAAGCCAGCCGTAGCCGCCCGCAAGAACCATATTTGCGTCCTTTTGAACATCAATGGCAACCTTTTTGCCGGTGGGCAGGTTGTTTGCGTCAAGAAGCATAAGCTTTTCGACAAGCTCTCTCTCCTTTTCGGAAAGGAGGCTCTTTTCGTAATCGTTCATTCCGCCGTAGATGCTCTTGATTCCTCTTATAACATTCTCGTAAGAATAGTTTATCTCGGAAAGATCCTCGGGGATATAGCGGAAATAGCTGCGCAGCTCCGCAACAATCGCCTCGTGGTCGCGAAGGTTTTTGTTTATTGCATCCTGAAGTGCGACAAAGTCGCTGTTATAGCTGTTTACAAGCTCTTTAAAGGTCTTTGCGTTCTTCTGATTTTCAACAAGGGCTTTGTACATCGGGAGCAGAGTGTCCTCATAATATCCGTCGTTGAAATCATAGTACTTTAACTGCTCGAAATACGCCTTTGCTTCGGCAAGGTTCTTTTCACGCTGTTTTGCAACAAGTGCGTCGGGGTCGTCCGCCGGAGCAATATACACGGTGGTAAAGTCGCCTATCATAAGAGTATTGTATGTACCGATTGTGGTAACGGCATAAATACTGGTAACGGTAGGCTCGTCGTACTTGTTGTTCACAATCGCAACGGTGTAATAGCCCGGCTCTGCAAATACATAGTCAACGCTGCCGTTTACATTTGTGGTAAATACAGTTTTTTGCCAGTTCTGAGAAATCTCGTTCTCCTCGGAAGGTTCGCTGACGAGGAGAGTAAGTCCCTCTGCGTTCATCTTTTTGTTAAGGTTGGAGGGATATGCGGTTTTTGCGTTTGCCTTAATGGTAACGCTGTCGCCGACCTTCGCATTCTGGGTTACGGAAGTGATACTGATAAGTCCGGCGCTGTTTTCAATGCCTTCGGGCTTTGTTGCGGTGCTGAAGCCCCATCTGGTGGAGTCATAGCCGCTGCTGTATTCATATCCGGTGTACTGGGAAGTAATACGGGCAAGAACTACCTTGTCTCCGTTGTGGAGCTGATAGCCGCTTATATTTGCGCCGGTTCCGCCCTTCTTCATGGAACCGGTATTAACATAAATGCCATTGATAAACAATGCATAAAGAGGGGTATCGCCAAGGGCTCCTGACCAACTGGTCATTCCCTCTTTTACCTGTGCCATTGCGGAGGTAAAGGTATAGAGGGTGCTTCCGCTTGCGTTAAGCGCATCCATAACGGTGGTTTCGCCGGCTTTAAGGGTCATTGCGGCGTTGTAATAACCGTCGGTGCCTGCGGTTGCAGCTTCATAACGGAAGTGCATATTTTCGATGTACTTAAAGCTTACGGTTATGTCAACCGCACTTACAAGCGCATTGAATTTTTCCGGAAGAGCCTTCATATGCTTCTCAAAGTTATTAAGCATATTCCATTCACGGGTGGTGCCGCTTTCTTCGTCGAACACGAAGTCAACATCGGCTTTAAGGTCGTTCCACGCGGAAACAAATGCCTTCCAGGAATCCGCGGTGTAGTCGCTTTCGGTGTATTTTTCGGGGTTATAAAGCTTGAGGAGCTTTTCTGCCTCGTCCTTGTTCTTTTGGTAATTCTCAAAAGCCTTTTTGTATGCGTCGCTCTTTACGAGGGCGTTTACACGCTCTTTCAGGGCGGCGGCAACGCTTTCAATCTCTGCCTGCTTCGCTTCGGAATAGGGTTCATAGGCTATTGCGCCGTCTGCGAACAGTGTCATTGCAGTGTTGTACGCATCCTCAAAGCCGATTTTCGACATTTCGGTGTAAATGTCGATCTCTTTCATAGCAGCTTTGCCGCTGTTTACCGCATAGTAAAGATCCGTTGCATTTACTCTGCTCTTCGGAATAAGGTTTCTGAAAGCATCGGACAGCTCACCATACCAATAGCCACTGTCGCCGCTCTTTTTATACCAGTTATATCTGTCAAGGAACCATTTATAGAGTCCGCCCGCCATGCCTTTTTTGCCGTTCCACTCGTCGCCTTCGGTCCAGTAGTCACTGGGGTCTGCAACGACTTTGTCAATAAGGCTGAAGAAGTAGGTACGCGGAACGGAAACCTTTACAATGTAGCTGCCGCCGTCGGTTTTGCCGTCGTTGGCGGTGAAACAAAGGGTTGCGCTGGAATCCCAGCTTTCGGCGGTGTAGGTATAAACGCTGCCCTCGAAGGGAACGTACTCGCCTTCTTCGCCGACGCGCACTTTATAGGTCAGTGCGTCGCCGTCAGCATCATAGAACACATCGGAAAGATCTACGGTGTATTGAAGCTTTTCATCAACGCTTACCGTAATGCTTGCGGCAACATTGTTTTTGCGAACAGGGGGAGTGTTCTCTCCGCTTTCGCCGTCGCCGCCGATTTGGACGAGAATCATTGCCTGATATTTGGGATTTGAATCACCGTCAGGATCAACAAAGCCGATAGTGATTTCCGCCCACTGATATTTGCTGTCAAGCTCTCCATAGGGGTTCATCCAGTCTGCAATGCCGTTGGGATATGTAAATTTTTCAAGAGGAAGAGTGAACCAACCGTCCTCGTATGCGTCAAGCACGGAATTATTTATTAAACCATCTCTTAACACCGGAATAGGAGGATACTTTGCAAGCCTATTATCAAGTACGGTCTGCGTACAATAATAAGGTGTTCCAGCGTTAAGCTCATATCTAAATGTTCCATCGCTTTGTCCGGAACCGGAATTGTTTCCATGTCCGCCAAGCAAGCAGTGCTCGTCAAGAACAAGTCCTTCGGTAATGCTTAAATTATCAAGCTTTACCTTGATGTTCTTGGTACCTTCCGGAACTGTGATTTTCCAGTGTCCGTCTTTATCGTCAAAGGTATAGGTGCTGCCTTTATAATCAAAGGTTTCCGGAACTGCAAGCTTTTCCGGATAAACCTCCGTGCCGTCCTCAAGCTGCACGGTGAATATGCCGTTGTTCTTCGGCTTCTCTTTCACGCCGCCGATTTGGACGAGGATTTGGCAGTCATAGCCGTTAGCCATTTTACCTTTTGTAAATGTGCCTACAAAAATCGAAGCATATTTATAATCGGTATTAACTTTTGCTCCCTCAAAGTCGTTAAGATAGCCATAATATTCCGCATCCATCTGCGCATACTCCGCATCGTATGCAAAATCTTCAAGCGGAATGGTATAAAAGCCGTTTTCGTACTTTGTTTCAAGCTGGCGTTCGATATTCGCTTCCGAACCTTCGTAAGAAATATTTCCGTAGAAGCAATATTTGCCGTCTTTCTGTATAAAGCTCGGGTCAAACTCATAGGAGTCCGCATCGTAATAATTATACTGCGTTCTACATTCGCCACGCGCAAAGAAAGCATAAGGCTCTGCTTTTTCTCCGGCGGTGTTTTTAAGATTATCAAGAGAAATTTTGAGTGCGGTTGTTCCCTCCGGAACAATTACCCTCCAAAATCCGTCAACATAATCCACTTTATAGTTTGTGCCGTCTTCATCCGGGTCGACAGTAGCCGCACCGTGCAGCTCCTGCGGATAAATTTCCGTGCCGTTTTCAAGCTGCACCGTGAAAATGCCGTTGTTCTTGCCGGTGGTGGGTTGGGTGGGCTGCTCGGGCTGCTCGCCGCCGCTCTGTTCGGTTCTCGGCATACGAACAAAAGCGATCGTAGAGCCTTTTACCGGGTAGAAAGAACGACCCTCCAAAACAAAGCCCTTCATATTATCGGTCTCAAAGGCGCTTTCGTTCCATGTAATTGAGGAAACAAGGCTGCTTACGGCATCCGCAAGAAGCAGCTCCGCTTCCTTAAAATATTTGTCCTCTGCGGAAACATTTTCGTCGTTAATGGCAACGGCGGAGCTGCTTGCCGCAGTATAAACCAGCTTTTGCGCATAGCTGGAGCCGTCTGCCACGGTAACGGATGTAACTGCTGCGCCGTATGGCAGCACGACATCATATACCTTGCCCGTACCTGCATTGTAGGTGTTCGAGCCTGCTTCGGTTACGGTGCCATCCGCCGCCGCTTTATAGTTGATACGAAAATCTCCCGCACTCAGCGTCCGCTCTACAGCTTCGCCCGCCGTTTCGGCAAGAGGTTCGGCAACTTCCTGCTGCTCTTCCTGCGCTTCAACCTGCTGAAGCTCAATCGGGTTAACTTCATCCGCCAGCGCCGTAACAGGGCAAAGGCTGATTACCATCATCACCGCCAATAGCAGCGATAACACTTTTTTCATAATTAACACTTCTCCTTTCGGAAATTTTTTTATTACAATCGGTCTTGCGACCGTGATTGCCGCTTGTCAGGGCTTATCATTCTTTACAAAGTAAAGAATGGGAGCGGTACCGCTCCCGCCGGTTTCTGCAATAAAAAAGCACCAAAGTTTTTTCAAGCCTTGGTGCAAACGTTTTTATGCACTCGCATACTGCTCCTTTGGGAAAGCCAAAAGCGGAGATTGGAACCGAATATCCTGACTTGGTGCGTGGGCTTTCGCCCGTTCTTTCCGCAAAGCCTTCCCCGGTTTCACCCGAGTGACCGCGCCGCCGCGCCAATCGGAAAGAACATACACCTTACAGTGCCGTTCTGCGTCGGGGATTCACACCCCGTTTCTCTGTGCTTCGCGCCGCAGCGCAAAGCCGTGTTCCTGAATATGCCTATATTTACTTGTAAACTTATTATGAACCTTTTTGTTCGTTTTGTCAATATATTCACGCAAAAAATAGTAAAAACAGCAAGAACGGAAGCGTGCCGCACCGTGCCCATTTTGAGCGCTGCTTTTTGCCTCGTGCTCAAGGTGCTCGGGCAAAATGCGATCTTTGAGCACGAAATGAGCACCGTGCTCAATGGCAAAACCGTATATAAAAGACAAGGGCGCAGAATGCGCCCTTGTCTTTTATAATTCTTCATCAAGCAGCTCTATTTCCGCATCAATAAGCTTTTTAAGCGCCCGCAGCTCGGTTTCCGTCATGGTTATTCCTTTACCGATTTTCTCATGATCCGGTGCCCAGTCGCGAAGGTCATACTTTGGTTCGCCGCCGTTCCAGCTTACACGGTTCAGTTCCTTTTTCCAGCCGCGGCTCCCTTCACCTATAACGCCTATACTGTTTATAATTTCATACTTAAATTCCTTTTTAGCGTCCATTTTGTCCTCCTATATCATTACACGCCACGCCGGGTGATTATTTGTAGCAATTGCACCGCGTTTTTCCAGCGTAAATTTGTAGTTATACTTGCTGATAACCTTTTCAATCTTTTCGCGCTTTTCTCTATCATAAATGACCCAAACTATATTAGATTGCTTTCGATTATCAACAAATTCCGCTCCGAAATCCACCAGTTCCCTGACAAACCCATCGCCCCTTGCACTTTTGGCTGACGCCGCGGTGGAAGCAGACACTGCATGGGACAAATTCCTAATCGGAATAGTTTTCGCTTCGCCTACAATGCTCCTCCTTTGCTGTTCAGCGGTAAAAGTCGCCTTTGGCTTTCCTTCCGGAGCTTTGTTTTCAGCTTTTTTCGCCGATTCTTCGGTCACTTTAGGCAAAGTTGGCTTCGTAGAAACATTCGACGCATTATGTACAGTTGCTTTTGTCGACTGTAAATCTTTGTTGCCGAATTCGACTTCGGTTGCCACAGCCTTAATAAGCTTTTCACCCGGTACAATTTCATTAGGATCAAGCGCCGCAGCTATAGTAGCTTCATCTGTTCCTTCATTGTCGGCTTCACCGTTCAGAATGGCATTTGCCCTCGTCTTTATCCGGCGAAGCAGCTCGGTTTCCCGCTCTGTGCTCTTTGTTTCAGCGGCGTCTTCCGGCTCAATCCCGAATGCTGAAAGCTCGGCAATAACACGCTTTATCGTCTTTTCGCCGTCACTGTAAAATTCGCTGCCACGTATGCGTATAAACCGCCAGCCAAGGCGTTCCAAAATAGTTTGGCGCTCCATATCCTCGCGAATTTTTTCTTCTCCGCTGTGCCAACGCTCGCCGTCACATTCGATGGCAACCTTCTTTTTTCCGCACACTGCGACAATATCAAGCCGATAGCTGCCAATGGGATATTGCTGAACTAAGTGATAACCCCTCTCCGTAAGCATAGAAGCCACCGAAACTTCGAACGGAGAATCTGCTTTCTTTTCTATCTCCTCGCGAACCGTTTCTCCTCTCTTTGGGTCTATCGAATACTCAATGAGCCTTTTTCTTATGTCGTCGGGCTTCAAATCGTTCACCGGGTCAAGCGAATCCACGACCCAGAGCTGATCCTTTGCACGGCTGACAGCAACATTATAGCGCTTGCGATAAGCGTCATCCACGCCAAACTCCATCTTGAAAAGTGGGCCCGCTCCCGTGGCACTGTCAACAAGGCTGAGAAATATAACGTCTCTTTCGTCGCCCTGAAAATCGCCGGGTTTTCCGCAAAGAATACTTCTTCGCTTGATTTCACGCGGGTCTATATTCTTTTCAATCTCCTGCTGAATACGCTTTACCTGTTCGTCGCCAAGCATCGAAATTACGCCGAATGTTTTTCCGGCGTACTCCGGCTGCTCAAAGCAAGCTCGCATCAGTGCAGCTATTGTTTCCGCCTCTTTTGGATTCGTTTTGCCGATACGCTGCCCGTCTACGCGATAGTTTATTACCGACGGAAGCAGCACACTATTGCTTGCGTCACGCAAAGGTTCTATTTTGCCATCATACGAAAGCCTATTGCTGAATTCTATTATTTCTGGCACACAGCGGAAGTGTTCCCTGAGCATCAGCGGCTGAAAGGTCGTTTTTGCTATATCGTAAATCGACGTCTTTGCGGTATAGAGATGAGCATTCGGAATTTTCCCGCTTATGTATTGTTCCTGAAGAGAATTGATTTTCTTATCCTCCGTTCCAATTCCCATAGGGCTGACCTGCTTATCATCGCCAACGATTATAAGCTTTTTGCCCATATACAATATTGCAAGCGACGATACATCCGATTGGCTTGCCTCGTCAATTATAATAACATCAAATTTATTTACGCGTGGGTCAAGACTTTCTAGCGCCTTATTTATAGGCATAATCCAACAAGGAACTGCCTTTTGGCATTGTGCCATAAGCTCCCTTGCCTCTGCTTTAAGCTTCGGTGCGCTTTTTCCGGTACCCTTACCTATCTTTTTGACCGTTTGCCGCCAGCCTTCAAGGTTCTGCTTCATGGTTATATCGGCTTCCGTTCGCCGCAGCAAATGATACCAGCCGCATTTTTCGGCATATTCAGCGGTAATGTCACGATATTCGCGGCTTAGGCGCAAGCTCTCCGCCTGAAGCTCTTCAAAAGGCTTTTTTACAATTTCCTCAATGATGCCGCTAAGCTGCTTCCATTTCCACGCATCGTATATATCACTCGGTACAGTGCATGCTCCGTGTATGCCTTGCCTATTGCGCACCGCTTCTGCCCACTGCGGAGCAATGGGTTCAAGCGTTGCCAAAATCTCGTTACGTTTTCTTTGAAGCTCGTATTTTTCATACATCTTTTCAAGTTCGGCATATACCCCGGCATATTTCTGAACATCCATATCGTTTATTGCCGCTACCATTGCTTTGCATATACGGCTGTTGCCACGCTTGCCTGCACTAAGCTCAGCTTTTTGCAAGTTAAAAGCAGAATTGTACGCTTCAGATTTAATTATGGCAACACACGTATCGCAAATTTGGGGGATTGTTTTCTCTACGCTTGTAAGTATCTTATCCGTTGCCGTAATTTCAGAATCAATAATGCTCTTTTGAAACACTGTCTCGCCGGGGATTCCGAGCGCCTTAAGCTTATTCAAAAGCAGATTATAGCTGCTTCCATACCAATTAAGGTACTTTTCTATAAGCGGAATCCAGTTCGCCGCTATTCTCTCCGGCTCAGCGTTGTCAAGCTCCTCAAAAGCGGGAGTTCCGTTAGGTGTAAGCAGCTCGTTCCATATAGCACCGCATAGCTGCCGTGCTTTTTGCA
Source organism: uncultured Oscillospiraceae bacterium (assembly GCA_900553955.1). GTDB lineage: Bacteria > Bacillota > Clostridia > Oscillospirales > Ruminococcaceae > UMGS1668. The sequence continues at coordinate 2,202 of USFO01000044.1, read as the reverse complement.
ATTCAATGCTTTTAATTACAAATTCACAGTCCTCTGCTGAATTAGGCGTCGCTCCGTTAATGGTTACTGACGCAAGCGCCTGCTTATAATCCTTATGACATGCCAAAATAAGTTTGTTTATTTTCCCCTTTTCGGCAAAAATCATTTGCATTTCTTCAAGCGCAGATTTTATTACATCAAGCGAAACGGCTTCATCTATAAACAACTTTTTTCCGAGGGATTTGGTTAAAATATCATCTGCACAGTCATTGGTGTGCTTTATATTATCAATTAAAATCTGCCAGCGCCGGCTGCGTGCTCCGCCATTTTTTCCGTCAACCGCTACTGCTTTCATCCATTTATCAATTTTCCCGAAAGAAGTTGCGTACATTTTCAGATCTTCAATCGCATCTAATGACGGATAGGGTATAGTGAGTTCTCCAAAATCGCCTGAAAAACGAATTGTGCGTTCCATACTATTGCTTCTTATAAACCATGCGTTTTTTATTTGAATATCATTAACCTGAGCAGTTGCAGCTTTGAACTTATCAACTGCATTGCCAAAATCCCCCGGCACAGTAATTTTCTTTGGATTAGGGAGTACTGCTTCTAATTCTTCTTCATCCGAAGCCGTTATTTCAACATTGCTTTTGTAAAGCGCATTAAGCTGCTCAAACGTCAACGGCATCGCAAAATTCAAGCGCACTTTGCCGGGAATATATGATAAATCATGTGCGTGTTCTACAACAAAGGCCGCTGCTTTTGACGGTGAAATATCTTCGCCATCTAAAACAATGCAGTTACATTCTTTGTTAATAATTGCATATATTTTTTTACGAACTTCTGCAAGTTTCTTTATAATTTCTTTTCGCTCGGCAGCAAAACTGTCCATCTCGCGTTTCACTTCAAAGGACGTAGTTCTTGAAGTATAGCTTGTGATTCCGTCAACCGAGCGTTCCATATCAACGTTGGAGTCATCAAGCATTGAGACACAAAGATTTTGCAGTCCCGGAGCTACTTTGTCTTTCAATACGCTCAACGCTTTTTTAGTATAGCTTGTTACCAGAATGCTTTTTCCCTGTGCAAGAAAATGCCCCATAAGGTTTGCAATCGTGTGAGTTTTGCCTGTTCCGGGAGGGCCCTGTACCAAAACAGCATTATATCGCTCAATTCTTCTCGCAATATCAAGTTGCTCTTTATTTGCTTCTTTGGAAAGTAAAATGTCAACGCTTTCCCCACCCACTGCGGCAAGTCGTTCTTCAATTGTGCTTTCGCCCATGTCCTCCGGGATATCTATAATTCCGCCGGAAACTATATCAACAATGGGATTTGGAATGTCGCTGCCCGTTTTAACATCTTCAATTATTCGCTCAATCGCTTTAAGCGTTCCGTCAAGACGTTTTCTGACTATAAAGCAAGGGCTAAGGCAAAGCTGTATCCGGCTATGTGCTTTTTCATCAAGAGAGGCTAAATGTTCCAAAAACAGGCTGTCAGATGATAGCTGGTGCGTTAAAGCTTTCAAAAACAGCGGAGTGTCGTTTCTGTCAAGCGGATGATAATCGTTCCTTTGCAGTTCCTCCAACATAGTATTTATGCCGCTGAGATTAACATCATCCATAACTTGAAACACCGCAGAATACAGTTCAGATACAGTGTCTGTATCTATAATACTAACAACATTATTATCTGCGTCATATTCCATTTTAACGCGTCGAGTGAGAACCGGGTGGCAAATTTCAGGACTTTCCCTGTCCATAAGTATTCCGTTGGCCACGACTATCTCTTTTGTTTCCGCCTCTCGCTGTAAATCGAAATAGTAATCATACAGTAAAGAAAATAATTTCCTGGTTTGCTCTGATATTTTCTGTTTTTCTGCCCATTCAGAGCGAATTGTAACCCACTTTTTATAGTCATTAACTCGTTTTTCACTGTCTTCGAAGTATTCCCGCAGCGCTTCCTCTTCCGAAGTTGCTGATTTATAATCAAACAAGCTATGAATATTCTCTTCTTTTTTGTTTTTAGGCTCTATAACCTTTTTTACGCCGGGCTCGTTTTGAAAATTGTTCCATCCAAACAAGAGCCACTCTCTGAATGAATCATCCGGCTCGGGACATTTTTGAAATTTCGGTTTACGAACCGACAGCAATACTCTTTCCTGCTCGTCATGCTCGTTTTCGTCTTCGGATTCTAATCTATCACAATAATTTATTGTTATATTATTCG
>USFO01000043.1 GCA_900553955.1 uncultured Oscillospiraceae bacterium | reverse complement strand
CGAATAGCCGAAGCACGAGCGGAGAACGGCGAGGGGGCAAAGCTGGCGCGCCCAAAGGATTTAGAGGCGCGACTGAGGGAGAGAGAACGCGAGGCTGTTGTTTATACAAAGGTGTAGACGTACACAAAGTGATACAGGTATCATTATAGTTTAGTTCCCATCTATACCTACCGCTTTCGCACATACTCGGTGTATCTCTCCTTCCGTCTTTTTGCCCCTAAAGGGGCAAAAATCCACCTCCCTCCTCAGAGGGAGGCGAGGGCGCTCCCGCGCCGTGCTCAGATTCGGTACACAGAGAAGCCCCCAAACAGCTCTATTTCCCCTCGTTTTACACATTCACTTCGGCTTTTTCGCCGAGGAGGGACTTGTTATCCTCAAGAATCGGGCGGACAACGTTAGTCAGATATTCTTCCGTCTGCTGCGGTGCCATTCCGATAAAGGTAGTCGGGTCGCAAAGGGAGTCAAGCTCCTCTGCGGAGAGATTGAAGGTCGGGTCTGCCTTTATGCGGTCAAGCAGGTCGTTCCGCCTGCCGTAAAGCTTCACCTGCTCCGCCGCCGCAACGGAGTGCTGACGGATGGCCTCGTGAAGCGTCTGGCGGTCGCCGCCCTTGTTTTTCACGCAGTACATAAGAATGTTTTCCGTCGCCATAAAGGGCATTTCTTCAAGCAAATGCTTTTTCATAACGGCGGGATAAACCTTCATGCCGGAAATTACGTTTAGATAGAGGTTCAAAATTCCGTCGGCGGCAAGGAATGCCTCCGGCAGAGAAATACGGCGGTTCGCGGAGTCGTCAAGGGTGCGCTCCAGCCACTGTGAAGCGGCGGTGACGGCGGGATTTGTCAAATCGCAGATGACATAGCGCGAAAGCGAAGCGATTCGCTCGCTGCGCATGGGATTGCGCTTGTACGCCATGGCGGAGGAGCCGATTTGTTTCGCCTCGAAAGGCTCGTCCACCTCCTTGAGATGGGAGAGCAGGCGAATGTCCCCCGCGAACTTGGACGCGCTTTGGGCAATTCCCGAAAGCGCCTGCAAAACGAAGAAGTCAAGCTTGCGGGTATAGGTCTGCCCGCTTACGGCGAAGCAGGCTTCAAAACCCATTTTTTCGGCGATTTTCTTTTCAAGCAGTTTAACCTTTTCGGCGTCGCCGTCGAACAGCTCAAGGAAGGACGCACCGGTTCCGGTGGTTCCCTTGCAGCCCAGCAGCTTGAGGCTTTTTATCTGGAAATCCACGTTGTCCAAATCCATCAGAATGTCCTGAAGCCACAGGGTTGCACGCTTGCCCACGGTGGTGGGCTGCGCCGCCTGGAAATGCGTGTACGCAAGGGTGGGCACATCCTTGTTAGCTTCGGCAAAGGCGCAAAGCGCCGCCGCAACGTTAATAAGGCGGGCTCGGATAATATTCAGCGCCTCGCGCATCAGGATAACGTCGGTATTATCACCCACATAGCATGAGGTCGCCCCCAAGTGAATTATGGGCTTCGCCTTGGGGCAACACTCGCCGAAGGTGAGCACATGCGCCATAACATCATGGCGAACCTCGTGCTCGTGCGCGGCGGCAGCGGTATAGTCAATGTCGTTTATGTGCGCGCGCATTTCGGCGATTTGCTCCTCGGTTATGGGAATGCCAAGCTCGCGCTCGCCCTCCGCAAGGGCAATCCAAAGCCTTCTCCATGTAGAGAACTTGCTGTCGTCGGAAAAAACGCGTTTCATCTCCTCGCCGGAGTAGCGGGTACAAAGTGGGTTGACATAAAATTCATGATCGGACATATAAAAAACCTCGAAAGATTATTTGGATATTTTAGGACTTGCGGAATCTACGGTATGCGGCAAAGCCGCCTCGGCTTTTCTGTGCCGCACTGCGGCTGCGGTGAGCGTTCTCGGCTCCCTCTGAGGAGGGAGCTGGCTGACCGTATTATAGGATTAAAACGGTCAGACTGAGGGAGAGATACACTGAGCCTGCTGCTTACACCAAGGTGTAGGCGTGCACAAATGTAACTTGAAACAGCTGCCCCACAACGCACCTTTCAGTGCCCGTCAATTGGGCGATATTTACCCCTTTTCTTTTGTAACCGAAAAGAAAAGCGGTAAAACCGTAAAAGAAAAGTTTCGCCCCCTACCCTCACGCTCCCGCGTGAGACTCCCCCCTCCGGGGGGAATAAACGCTCCACCGGAGACTGTATGGTTTCTAATCTCAACCGCCTCCCTGACCGGGTCCCGGGCGGTTTTTCAGTTTCCCTCGGATGCTCGACCGCCTGAGGCACTTCGTGCCAGCCGAGGTTATTATTCTCAATAGCCCGGTACAAGGCGCACACTTTGCAAGGCGGCTGAGCCGCGGTTGGCTCGGCGGTTTGCTCTCTGACACTTCCGTAACATTAACCACATCAGAATGTGTCGCACCCCGTAGTATATTTTCATTCTTAAATAATCAGTATTAATTAAGGAGAAGGCTCCGTCTTTCTTTGAGCACGCTGTATTTTTTTGAGCACGCGCCGTGCTCAAAAAACGAGCACGAGCCGAAAAAAGCTCATGCTCAAGCGGTTTTATTCCTTGTAGAGATAGTTTAAAAAGCCATCTGAATATACCTCTGTTCCGTCGGAGAGAACCCACATAGCCTCGGTATTTTCAAGGGAGGCGATAAGCGCCTGCCCTGCTTCCAGCGAAAGATTGAAGCAGGCGGTGGAAAGTGCGTCCGCCACTCCGGAATCCGGCGTAATTATGGAAACGGAATCAAAGTTGTTCTTCGGCATAAGGGTTTCCGGGTCAATTATATGGTGATATTTTACATCTCCCACATAATAATAGCGCTGATATGTTCCGCTGGTGACAAGGGCGGTATCCGCCACCGCAACCTTGAGCAGGTACTTGTCCTCGCTGAAAATGTCGGGGTTCTGTATTCCTGCAACCCAGCCCTTTCCGTCCGCCTTTGTGCCTATGGTGCGAATGTTTCCGCCTATGTTCAGCGTATAATTATTCACTCCCTTTGCAATAAGCTCCTGCGCTATGCGTTCCACGGCGTAGCCCTTTGCAACGGCGCCCACATCTATGCTCATCTTGGGGTCAGCAAGAAAAACTGTGCTTTTTTCTTCATCTATAACAATGTCATCGATATTGCAGTGCTCCGCCGCGGCTTGAAGATCCTCAATCGGAGGGACTTTCGCGTTCGCCGGGTCATAAATGCCGTCCTCACGGTATTCATGCCAAATTGAGAGCACGCTTCCCATGGCGATATTGGTCATGCCCTCGGTAAAGGCATACATTTCCTTTGCAAATTTAAGCATTTTGATAATATCCGCGTCCACGGTGACGGGCGCCTTTGCGCCGTCCTCATTTATGTTGTAGAGGTTGGTCACGCCCTCGTATTTGTAGTAAATATCATAGAGCTTATTGTACCGCGCCAGCTCGGACTCCACAAAATCGCAGACGGCGTTAAATTCCGCCTCGTTTTCCTCATAGCCTACCACCACGGAAACGGTGTCGAAATAATCAAGGTATTGCTTTGAATATCTTGTCTTTTTTGTGGCGTTGCAGCCGGCAAAGCCGCACAAAAGGCAAAGTATTAACATTGCGGAAACGCTCCGCAGCAGAATTTTTTTCATAGGTTTTCCTCCGTGGCAGAATTTGAGGGTGCGGCGGTTCGCGCCGAAAAGAATTTCTATAAAAATATGAGGGGGACTTGTCCCCCTTCGCTTGCTTTGCAAGCGAAGTTTGATTCCTAATGAAGGACACCCCTGCCGGGTTTCCTTCATCCTTTCTTCCTCCCCGAGGCGGCATAACCCGTTCCTCGGCATAAATTTCATCTATAAAAATATGAGGGGGACTTGTCCCCCTCATATTATACGCTTTTCAGCAGTGTTTGCAAATTATTGTGCGTTGGCCATAGCCTTGGCGACGCTCTCCATGTAGCCGGTTATCTGCATGGTGCAGCCTGCGAGGAGTGCTTCATCGGTGGGAACCATGTGGTTGTTGGACTCTACGGTTTCGATAGCCTTAACTTCGTCAGCGGTTTTGCCGATAACATAAGCTTCAAATGCGGAAGCCTGCTCGAACCACTCTTTAGCGATGGAGGAAGAGTTTCTCATGCCATAGCCGTCTTTGAGCTCTCTCTTGGTGCCGTCGAACTTAGCTTCAACGATTTCACCCTTGGCGTCGAAGGTGATCTTCGGCTGGATGGTGTCGATAACGTCAGCAAGAAGCTTGCCGTCCTTGTCAACAGCAACAGCTGCGAACTCGGTGTACATATTGGCTTTGCCGTCTTCTTCAGCAGTAGCGGAAGTAGCTTCGCTTACGGTAGAGATAGCGCTGAGGCCGAGCTTGAACTCGTCAGCGGTGAACTCTCTTGCACCGTCATCGTTGCAAGCTTTGGAGAAAGCGTCAACGAAAGCGGTGATGTCCATGGTGCAGCCTGCATAAAGAGTTTCGTCAACAGCTACGTTGTGACCGTTCTCTTCTTTGGTTTCAAGAGCAGCGACTTCAGCGCCGGTCTTGCCGATTACGAACTGGCAGAAAGCTTCAGCCTGCTCATACCACTCTTTGCCGATAGGGGATACGCCCTTCATGCCATAGTCTTCTTTTTTCTCTTTCTTGGTGCGAGCATCGAAGGTTGCACCGTCTACAACGCCGTCGGCGATGGAAAGGCTGTTCTGTGCAACATCGAGGTCAGCGGCAACGATTTTGCCCTCTGCGTCGAGAACGACAGCAGCAACGGTTGCGTCAACCTGTGCTTTGCCTGCTTTAGAGGATTTGGTGCTTACGGAAACACCCATGCCGAGCTTGTAGGAAGCGGCAGTGGTTTCGGGTTCAGAGGCTTCGCTCTGAGATTCGGATTCGGATTCGCTCTGGGATTCGCTCTGATCGTCAGCAGGCTGATTGTTGCATGCTGCGAAGGAAAGAACCATTACGAGAGCGAGGAGAAGTGCAAGAAGTTTTTTCATAATAATACTCCCAACTTTCTTTTTCTTTGTTGTTTTGTCGGACAGAGGAATTGGCCCCCTTCCGACTCAGTTACACATTATAGCCTCAAACACTGCAAATGTCAATAGCCTTTGTTAAGAAATTATCGTATTCACCAATCTATTTTACCGATATCCTCACAATTTCATACAAAATTCATCACATTTCGCCGTAAACTGTTCGCCGGAGAAGGATTTTGTGTCATTCGGAAACATTTTTTTCGGCGAATTTCCTCCGGCAAAAGCAAGATTTTCCCTTCTGTGAGCTTATTTTGCAGTTTTTTCACTTTTGCGAACGCAAATTTTGTTCGCAAACGGCGAAAGCGCCCTGCCGCAGGGAAGTTTTTTCCGTTCTGCGGAAAAGCTGCCGTCCGTCCCCCGGGGATTTTTCTATCTTTTCGTTAAACCGTTGACTTCATTATTATGTTGTATTATAATATGTAATGGTTTTCTGTTGGCTATATTTTGTCAAAAAATAAACGAAACCAAACGCAGAAATAGAAAAGAGGTTTTTATCCATGTCTATTTTCGGCATCCGCGGAGTACACGTTCCGCACCACAAGCACACTGAAAAGCTTGCGGCAGTGCGTATGCCCGTACCGAAAACAGTAGTGCTCCCCATGAATATGCACATCGGCGCACCTGCAAAGCCCGTTGTCAAAGTCGGGGACACTGTCGGCGTTGGCCAGCTCATCGCCGAAGCGGGCGGATTTATATCCTCCCCTGTTCACGCTTCCGTTTCGGGAACCGTCAAGAAAATTGACTTCATCCCCGGCGGAAACGGAAACCCCGTTGCCGCAATCACCATCGAATCCGACGGTGAAATGCGTCCCTATGAAGGAATCACTCCTCCCACCGTCACAAACTACGACGAATTCGTAGCTGCCGTTCGTGCAAGCGGCATTGTAGGTCTGGGCGGTGCAGGCTTCCCCACCTTTGTAAAGCTCTCCGTCAAGGATCTTTCCAAGGTTTCCGAGGTCATTCTGAACGGCGCGGAGTGCGAGCCCTACATAACCAGCGACACCCGCACCATGATCGACCGCGCGGACGATATTTTTGAGGGAATTCAGCTTCTTGAAAAATATCTCGGCGTAAAGCGCATTATCATCGGCATTGAGGATAATAAGCCGGAGGCAATCGCAAAAATGAAGGAGCTTTCCAAGAAGGATTCCGCCATTGAAGTAAAGTCTCTGCCCGCTTCTTACCCCCAGGGCGGCGAAAAAGTGCTTATCTTCAACACCACCGGCAAGGTTGTTCCGGAAGGAAAACTTCCGCTTGACGTGGGTTCCATCGTTATGAACGTCACCACCCTTGCCTGCATTGCGGAATACTGCCGCACCGGTATGCCCCTTATTGAAAAATGCTGCACCGTTGACGGCTCCGCCGTTGCCGAGGCAAAGAACGTAATCGTTCCCATCGGAACCTCCATGAAGGATGTATTCGACTTCTGCGGCGGCTTCAAGGAGGAACCTAAGAAGGTAATCTACGGCGGACCAATGATGGGCATTGCCGTTCCGAACCTTGACCAGCCCATTGTTAAGAGCACCAACGCCATTTTGGCGTTCAACGCAAAGGACGCCGAGGATCCGAAAGAGACCCCCTGCATCCACTGCGGCAACTGCATCAACCATTGCCCAATGCGTCTTAACCCGCCGGCAATCGCTGCGGCTCTTGAGCGCAAGGACGGTGCGGCTCTTGCCGATTTGAAGGTAAACCTTTGCATGGAATGCGGCGCCTGCGTATTCGTATGCCCTGCAAGACGTCTTATTGTTCACCGCCACAAGCTTGCCAAGCAGGAGCTTCGCGCCTATCAGGCAAAGCTTGCGGAGGAAAAGAAAAAAGCGGAGGAGGCAAATAAATAATGGATAATAAATTTATTGTTTCCGTCAACCCTCATGTTTATGGAAAAAGAAACACCACCGGCGTTATGCTTGACGTAATAATCGCCCTTTTGCCCGCTGTTGTTGCTTCCGTAGTGCTTTTCGGAGCTAAAGCGGCAATGGTAATCGGCGTTTGCGTTGCTTCCTGCGTGATTTTTGAGTATCTGTTCACTCTTATCTGCAAGCGCCCCACCTCCATCGGCGATCTTTCCGCCGTTGTTACCGGTATTCTGCTTGCGCTTAACATTCCGTCCACCATTCCGCTTTGGCAGGCTGTTGTGGGCGCATTCGTCGCAATTGTTATCACCAAATGCCTTTTCGGCGGCATCGGCTTTAACTTTGCGAACCCCGCCATCACTGCCCGCGTTGTAATGCTTATTGCGTTCACCGGAACCATGACCGACGTTGTTTTCCCCGTTCAAAAGGTTGACACCGTCGCGTCCGCCACTCCCCTTTCCGCACTGCCCATGGGCGGCGTTGAAGCGGTTGACGCTTCCCTGCTTGATATGTTCCTCGGCGTGCGCGGCGGTGCTCTGGGCGAAACCTCCGCTGCGGCTCTGCTGCTGGGCTTCGTTTACCTGCTGGTTCGCGGAATTATCACCTGGCACACTCCCGTTGTTTTCATCGGAACAGTTTTCCTCGGCTCTCTTGCAATCACCGGCGACGTTACCACCGCACTTTACTACACCCTTTCCGGCGGTCTTTTCATCGGCGCCATCTTTATGGCAACCGACTATGTTACCAGTCCCTGCACTCCTTGGGGCAAGGTCATTTTCGGCGTCGGCTGCGGAATTATCACTCTGCTCATCCGTTTCTACGGAAGTTATCCGGAGGGTGTTTCCTTCTCCATTCTCTTTATGAACATTCTTAATCCTTATATTGAGAAATGGACTATGCTCAAACCGTTGGGAGGTGTTAAAGCATGAAAGAGAACATCAAAAGCGTAGTTGTTCTTACCGCAATCTGCCTTGTTGTAGCGGCTCTTCTTGCTGTTACCAACTTCTACACCGCTCCTATTATTGAAGCGAACAAGGCCGCCGCCGCAACCGGCTCCCTTGCCGAGGTTATTCCCGGTGCGGCCGGCTTTGAAGAAGTCGAGCTTCCCGCGGACGCTCCCGCAACCGTAAAGAACCTCTATAAAGAAACTTCCGGACTTGGATATGTAATGCTGCTTGAAACCAGCTCAAATTACAGCGCAAGCCCCATGGCAATCACCGTCGGCTTTGGCGCGGACAGCAAGATTTCCGGCATTCTGCTTACAAACTATCAGGAATCCAAGGACTTCGGTGCGGATTATCCCGCAACTTATGTGGGTCAGGATTCCGCTTTGGGCGGAGTCGACACCGTTGCAGGCGTCACTTATTCTTCCAAAGCCTTCAAAGACGCTATCACCGACGCTTTCAATACTCTTATTAACTCCGGTCTGCTTGCAGCCGGCGAAAAGAGCGAAGAACAGCTTATCGGCGAGGTTATGCCTCTTGCACTGCCCGGCTGCGTAAACGGCACCGGCACCTGCGTTGTCGAAGAAGCCGAAGCTTCCGACGCTTCCATCACCGCAGCATACAAAGCAAAGAACGGCTGCGGCTATATTGCCGTTGTTTCCGGCGCAAACGGAACTCTTGTCTGCGGCATGAACGCCTTCGGCGAAGTAAAGTGCTTCGACCTTGATGGCAACGACGTTACCGATGCAAATGCGGACGCTGTTACTGCCGTTCAGGGCGCATTTGCTCCTCTTGCCACCGAAAACCTTGAAGCCAATACCGCCACTGCGCTCCGCGCATTTGATGAGGGTATCGATGTTGAACTCACTCCTGTTGAGGCGACCGGCTCCTTCGGAATTGCCGTTGCGGCGTTCAAGGCAGACCTCGGCGAGGAGATTCAGTATGTAATCCTCACTCAGCCCTTCGGCTTCGGCGACAAGACCATGAAGATGCTTCATGTCATCAACGCAAACGGCGAAATCGTGCTCTACAAGTCCTCCGAGCTTATCATTGACGGCGAATACTACTCCGCCCATGAGCTTACCGACGAAGCCGCTTACAGAGCACAGTTCACCGGTCTTACCGAAGCGACCTATTCCGACGATATGACCATTGTTGCCGGAGCAACCATCACCTCCAATGCAGTTGCAGCATCTCACCGCGCCGCATTTGAAGTATTTAACAATATAAAGGAGGCGGCATAATCTTATGAAGAACAGCAAAGCTTCAATTTTTCTTAACGGCATAATCAAAGAAAACCCGGTGCTTGTGCTTCTTCTTGGCACCTGCCCCACCCTTGCCACCACCGGCAGCGTAGTTTCCGCATTTGCCATGGGCGTTGCCGCCACTGCAGTTCTTTTCTGCTCCAACATGGTAATTTCCGCACTGCGCAAAGCAATCCCCGACAAAGTTCGTATTCCCTGCTACATAGTTGTTATTGCAGGCTTTGTCACCATAGTTCAGATGCTTATGGAAGCATATCTGCCCGACCTTTACAATATGCTCGGCATTTATCTTGCCCTTATTGTTGTAAACTGCATCATTCTCGGCAGAGCTGAAATGTTCGCACGCAAAAACAACGTTTTCGATTCCGCTCTCGACGGACTTGGCATGGGCATTGGCTTTACTCTTGCGCTTGTTCTTATGGCAAGCTTCCGCGAGGTTTTGGGCGCAGGCTCCTGGGCAGGCAACGAGATTGCTTTCCTTAAAAACTACACCATTCCGATTCTTACCGCGGCTCCCGGCGGCTTCTTCACCTTCGGCATTATGATCGCCCTGATGAACAAGCTTACCAGCGGCAAAGCCCCGGTAAGAAAGAGCTTCTCCTGCGAGGGCTGCCCCAACGCCGCCTCCTGCGGAAAAGCTTCCTGCGATGAAGTAAAGGAGGAGAATACCAATGCTTAAACCTCTGCTTATAATCCTTTTGTCCTCCGTTCTGGTCAACAACTATGTTCTCAACAAGTTTTTGGGAATCTGCCCCTTCCTCGGCGTTTCCAAAAAGGTTGACCAAGCGACCGGCATGGGTCTTGCGGTTATCTTCGTAATGCTCGTTTCCACCGCCGCAACATGGCCCATCCAGACCTATCTGCTCGACCCCAACGGTCTTGGCTATCTCCAGACCATAGTGTTCATCCTTGTTATCGCCGCATTGGTTCAGTTCGTTGAAATCGTGCTCAAAAGATACATCCCCGCTCTTTATAAATCCCTCGGCGTGTATCTTCCCCTTATCACCACCAACTGCGCGGTGCTTGGAGTTACCATCAACAACATCAAGGATCAATACGGCTTCCTTGAATCCATGGTAAGCTCCCTCGGCTGCGGACTCGGCTTCCTTCTTGCAATGGTGCTCTTCGCCGGAGTGAGAAGCAAGGTTGAGGAGGCGCTTCCGCCCAAGAGCTTCTCCGGTATTCCGATAACCCTCATTTCCGCTTCCATCGTTTCCGTTGCCTTCTACGGCTTCGGCGGCGTTATCGAAAAGCTGTTTGCGTAAGGAGGTAGTAAAATGACACAAGCTATTATCAATGCCGTCCTGCTCGTTGCGGGAATAGGTCTTGTCGCTTCCGTTCTCATTTCCATAGCCTCCACCTTTATGAGCGTGAAGGTAAACGAAAAGGAAACTGCGGTTCGTGATTGTCTTCCCGGCGCAAACTGCGGCGCCTGCGGCTATTCCGGCTGCGACGCCTACGCAAAGGCCGTTGCGGAGGATTCCTCCGTTCCCGCAAATCTCTGCCGTCCCGGCGGAGCCTCCGTCGCAAAGAGCGTTGCGGAGGTTATGGGCGTTGAGGTTGCCGAAACCAAGCCCATGACCGCTTTCGTTCACTGCCACGGCGACTGCAACAACAACGGCGAAAAGGAGATCTACTACGGTCTTGAATCCTGCGCCGCCGCAAAGATGCTCTATGGCGGAAAAGGCGCCTGCACCGCAGGCTGCCTCGGCTGCGGCGACTGCGCCAAGGTCTGTCAGTACGACGCCATCTGCATTGAGAACGGCATTGCCCATGTTGACCCCAGAAACTGCGTCGCCTGCGGTATGTGCGTAAAGGAATGTCCCAATCACCTCATCTCCATCATCCCTGCCGATGAAGTAAAAGCCGTTATGACCTGCTCCAACCATGAAAAAGGCGCGGTTGTCCGCAAGGAGTGCAAAAACGGCTGCATCGGCTGCATGAAGTGTCAGAAGAGCTGCCCGGCGGATGCCATTCATGTGGTTGACAACCTTGCCGTTATCGACTATGATAAGTGCACCGGCTGCGGAACCTGCGTTGCAGGCTGCCCCGTGGGCTGCCTTGAGCTTCTTTCCGTCAAGCATGCCTGATTTTTGACTTAACCGAAAAAAGGGCACGCCTATGGCGTGCCCTTTTACGGGAATGCGTAAGCGCTTCTTTGACCGCAGCTTGCCAAAACTGCGGCGAAAGAAGAATTTAAGCACTGTTTTTACTGAAAGGAATGCGGCTTTCGCCGCAATATTATAATTATGAGCATTTTCAAAGACAAAAAGGCAAGGAACGATATTCTGCTTGCAGCAGCGTTGCTGCTCATCGCGGGCGGAGCGTGGCTTTTCACCACCCTAAATAAAGCACCGGGCGAATACGCTGCCGTTATTGTAAACGGCGAAGAAACCGCGCGCTATCCCCTTGATACCGACGCAGAAATCCGCCTTGAAAGCGAAAACGGCGGCTACAACATTCTCGTTATAAAGGACGGCGCGGCGGACGTTACCGAGGCTTCCTGCCCGGACAAAATCTGCGTAAATCAGCACGCCGTGAGCAAAACCGGTGAGGCGATTACCTGCCTGCCCAATAAAACCGTCATAGAAATCGTCGGCGGAGAGCAGGAGGTGGATATAGTATCATGAAAGTAAAGAAGGTTGCGACCCTCGGACTTTGCGTGGCTCTCGCCATGATAATGTCCTACATCGAAAGCCTTTTTCCCCTGAACTTTGCCGTTCCGGGAATCAAAATGGGTCTTGCGAACATAGTGATAATCTTCCTGCTGTACCGGGTGGGCTTCGGAGCCGCCTGTGCGGTTTCGCTTATCAGAGTATTTTTGGTGTCCCTCCTTTTCGGCAACGTGATGATGATGGCATACAGCATAGCCGGAGCGGTGCTCTCTTTGGGGCTTATGTTTCTGCTCAAAAAGAGCGGCAAATTCTCCGTCGTGGGCGTGAGCATTGCCGGGGGCGTTGCTCACAACGCCGGACAGATTATCATGGCGATAATACTCCTCGGCGCAAAGCAGATTGCATACTATCTGCCCGTGCTCGCCGTAACGGGAACCGTCACCGGCGTGCTCATCGGCATTGCCGCCTCCATAGTAATAAAGCGCGTCAAGCGCATATGAAAACAGTCCCGGCGCAGCAAATGTCTGTGCCGGGACTGTTTTTTAGCGTAAAAAAGCTACGATACCGCCGCATTGTGATAATTGTGTGATTAACTTGTGAAATTTAGGTAATCTGCTGTTTCCTTTTAAGAAAGCCGCTCAAATATTCGCTTATATGCATTCTTCAGCAATAAAGTATGCGTAATTCAATTTAATTTTTTTTACTCTTAAAAGGTAAAAAAGCTTAGAAAATAAAGGAATTTGTTCACATTGAACAAAGAAACTGTGTTGATTTTGTGAAAAGTAACGAAGAGCATATTCTTGAGACATATACCATATTGTGATAAAATATGCCTGTTGTTCACAGCACAGCTTTTCAAAAGCGAGCGACAAAATATTTTGAAGAGGGGGCCAAAAAATGGCGGAAGAAATCAGGACTGAATACCGTATCACCGAATTTTGCGGCGGAGGTGAGAAAGCGTTTGGTATTATCGGGAAAAACATTCTTACCGATGAAACCTTCGAAATTAAAAGGGTAAGTCCGGATCAAAAGATTGTTGCATCTCTTGTGGATAAGCTTAATAAAAATATGGTTTCGCTTTTGCACTTTTATGATGTTGTCAGAGATTTGATATATGAAATATCACTGCTCGCAATTAAATGCAATTAAATAATGTATTATAATATTATATTGCCGCAAAAAAAATCTCCGTCTGCAAAAGCATACGGAGATTTCAGCTTTTCGCTAAAGTATAATCTTA
>USFO01000042.1 GCA_900553955.1 uncultured Oscillospiraceae bacterium | reverse complement strand
TTTACTGCAGCGAATGCTATGCAAAGATGAAAGGCGAAGAATAATTTTTAGCTTTTAATATTTGTATTTTTGCGAAGGCTTCCGGCGGATTTCCGCCGGAAGCTTTTTTTATGTGGAACTTAAAGGAAACTTGCGCTGCGGCCTTGGTGAACAACTGCGGTGCATTGCGCCGTAATTTTTCCGCCCTTCACCGCATATAAATTCTCGGGAGGTGTTTGCTTTGTCAAAGCTTCGGGAGTTTGCGGTGAACGCCGGAATTCTGACCATAACCTCGCTGTCGCTTGGCGCGGTGGGGGTGCTGTATAACGCATGGCTCGCGCGAAACCTCGGCACTGCGGGAACCGGGCTTTTTTCGCTTATGATGGCGGTTTACCGTCTGATGGTGACCTTCGCGTGTTCCGGCTCGGGGCTTGCGGCAACCCGCCTTGTGGCGGAGGAATCCGCCGCCGGAAACGGCGGAGAAGCCGCACGCGCCATGCGCCACACGCTGCTTTACAGCCTGTTTTTCGGCGTGCTCGGCGGCGTGATTCTGTTCGCCTGCGGCAATTTTGCGGCAGAGGCGCTGGTGCATGACACACGAGCGGCAAAGCCGTTCCGTGTGCTGGCTTTTTCGCTGCCCTTTGTGGGAGTTTCCGCCGCGTTTACCGGCTATTTCACCGCGGTTACGCGCGTAGCGCCATCGTCCGCGGCGCAGGTGTTCGAGCAGCTTTCACAGATGGCGTTCACCATGTTCGTTTTCGCCATGCTCAAGCCGGAAAGCCTGAGCACGGCGTGCGTGCTTGTCGCCGCGGGCAGCGCTGTTTCGGAAGCACTGGCTTTTTTGCTGCACGGCTGGCTGTACCTCCGCGACAGAAAAAAGCATCCGCTTCGGGGCACAAAATCGCCGCAAAAAGCGGGTATGCTTGGGCGCGTGCTCAATATTGCTCTGCCGGTGGGTGCTTCGGCGGTGCTGCGCTCCGCTTTGAGCACGGTGAAGCATCTGCTCGTGCCCGTGTCGCTCATGAAAAGCGGACTTGCACAGGAAGCGGCGCTTTCACAGTACGGAATCGTCGGCGGAATGGTGCTCCCCGTGTTGCTTTTTCCATGCGCATTTTTGCTTGGCTTTTCGAATTTGCTTGTACCGGAAGTAGCGCGCTGCCGCACTTTGGGGCTGCAAAGTCGCATAAATTCAATGATGGAGCGCGTTTTCCGCATGACGCTGATGTTTTCAGTGGGCGTTGCGGCAGCGCTTTGGCGCTTTGCCGAAAGCTTCGCCGCACTGCTTTATAACGAGCCTGCTGCCGCGCCGGCGATCCGCGCGCTTGCGCCAATAGTCACGGTAATGTACCTTGATTCTGCGGTGGACGGCATCCTCAAAGGGCTTGGCGAACAGGTCGCAGTGGTGCGATACAATGTTTACGACACCGCACTTTGTGTGGTAATGGTTTACACGCTTGTGCCCGTGCTCGGAACGGCGGGCTACCTTGCCACCATTGCCGTAAGCGAGGTTTTTAACATGGCGCTTTCCGCCGCGCGGCTCGTTTACGTCACCGGATTCCGCGTACATATGTCAAATTGGCTGCTTTTGCCGATGGCGGCTGCCGCCGCAAGTGTTGCCTTCGGCGACGCGGTGCTCAAAATTTCCGGCTTGAGCACATGGCACGCCGCCGGGTTGATTCTTGCAATTTTACTGATGCTCATCGCATATTGTACGCTTTTGTACGTGCTAAAATGCGTCACTTCCGATGATGTTTCGCTAGTGAAAAGGCTTTTTGGCGAGAGCACAGAAAAAGCACCGTGCTCAAAAACTTGAACACGGTGCTCAAAGTCGAGCGCCGCGGTAATTGAGAGCGCTTCTCGGCTTCCCTGTGTAAGGGGAGCCGGGAACGCCCACTAAAACCGCGATGCGAAACTCACACTTTTTCTTTCACAATGAAGATAGGGAAGGGCGGGTCGTTTTTACGGTTGAGAAAATCGCATTTCATCACCGCATAATAGCGCGATTCGAGGCTTGAAACATATTCCACAATGGCATCCCGTTCGGAGTAGCCGTTGTTGCGGCCGTAATAGACGCAAAGTACCAGCAGCCCGCCGTGTTTGATGACGGAAAGCGCTTTTTCAATGGCGGGCACACTTGTTTCAGCGCGGGTAAAAACGTTGTGGTCACCGCCGGGCAGCCAGCCGAAGTTGAACACAATGCAGTCTGCGGAATCCGGCGCGGCAACCTTGTCCATTTCGCTGTGACTCATGCAGAAAACCTCTGCGCGGGCGGAAAAACCGTCCTCTGCAAGCCGAGCTTTGGTGTTGTCAACGGCGCTTTGCTGAATATCCATGGCAATGACCTTGCCGCTTTCACCTACAAGTTCGCACAAAAATTCCGTGTCGTAACCGTTTCCCGCGGTGGCGTCAATGCAGAAATTGCCGGGCTTCACCATTTGTTTAATCATTTTGTGCGCTATGTCAAGGGCGCTCCATTCGTTAGGCATAAAAATCCCTCCGCAAAAAAATTCTTCCTCTATTTTATCCGCAAACGCCACCTTTGTCAAACCACAAAAATGTGAACAAGCCGTCAATTTTGCCGCCTGTGCGCAAAAAATCTTGCAATTTTTGCTGTACTATATTATAATACCAATCAGACCACTGAAAGGACGTTTTAAAAAATGAAAAAAATTGCTGCTGCTTTGCTCGCTCTTGTGATGGTGCTGCTTTGCTTCTCCGGCTGCGCCAATAACCAAAAGACTCGCTATACCGATAAAGAAAATTTTGAAATGAAGTTGTATCCTAACAGTGAAAACGGTGAAAAATTTGCTGCCGGACTCAACGCTGTTCAGGTAGTCCTTAATACTCCGAATGTTGAAGCGGGTGTCGGCGAAATCGCTATCTATAAAGCTTCCAATGATGAACTTATGGTGAAGTATGATATGCGCCTTGACAACAAAAAAATCTTTATCAATACAAGCAAAGATCCCGCTTATGCTCAGATTATCGTTTTTCTGCCGGAGGATCAGTGCTTTGAATCCGGCGAAACTTACTATGTCACCATGGATGACGATTTTATTTATGTGGATGACATAAAAGATTCCACTAAAGGCGTTGCAAAGGGCGAATGGGAATTTACTATTGCTGATTACGGCTATGACGGCAACATTTCCGAAATGCCGACCACATATCTTGCGGGCGACACCATTGAAATTCCGATTAAACTCGGCGATAACGCCACTCATGCTGTGCTGCTTTTTGACAATGTCAGCGTGCTTAATGCCAACCGCCGTGAGCTGAATGCAAGCGGAACTTTCACTCTTGATACTCTTTCCGCAGGAACCTCCACCGTTTCCGTAATGTTCCTTGATAAGGACGGAATGTTTATCGAAACCCTCGGCTTCTCCGTCACCGTAAAATAATATTTTTACGAACGCCGCCGCTGTGCTGACAGCGGCGGTATTTTTGTGCGAACATTACGGCGGCACAGCGGCACAATGAGAACGCTTGCCAAAACCGCGGTGCCCACACCTTACCGCATTTGTTCACAAAATGTACTTTACTAATTTAGTCATTCGTATTATAATAAACTATAAATATCGAATTATAAAGGTGGAACTAAAGGAGGAACGAAAAATGCCCAGCGTAACGCTTCTTTGCCATACCCCAATGCCGGAAAAGACCATCGCCGCCGCCGCGCGGCTCTGTTACAGCCACTCCGGCGCGGACGAACTTTTTGACGGAATGACGGACGAGCGTGCGCGTTCCTATGTGGAGATGCTCGAGCGCCTCGGACACGAAAGCCCCCTTGAGCACGCAAGCTTCACCTTTGGAATAGAGGGCGTTTCCCGTGCGTTCCTCGCGCAGATGACCCGCCACAGAATAGCCTCCTTCAGCGTGCAGAGTCAGCGCTATGTTCGCATGGAGGATTTTAACTTCATAACTCCGCCGAACGTTGCGGAGGACGAGGAGGCTCTTACGGAGTACAACAGGATTATGCAGACCTGCGCCGAAAGCTACGACCGTCTGGCGGCAATTCTTCAAAAGAACGCCGCCGCAAAGCTGGTGGAGGAGGGCAAGACCCCGGAGGAGGCGGAAAAGCTCGCCTCGAAAATCGCAAACGAGGACGCGCGCTTCGTTCTGCCGAACGCCTGCGAAACCAAAATGGTGGTTACAATGAACGTTCGCAGCCTGCATAACTTCTTCCGCCTGCGCTGCTGCAACCGCGCCCAGTGGGAAATCCGCACCGTTGCAGACGAAATGCTCCGCCTCTGCCGCGAAGCCGCACCCGCCCTTTTTGCGAACGCCGGCCCCGCCTGCGTCACCGAGGGCAAGTGCTCCGAGGGAAAAATGACCTGCGGCCACCCAAGAACAGAACTCATTGTTGAAAAATAAGAGGTAAAATTATGGTATACATTTTTCTTGCAAACGGCTTCGAGGATGTTGAAGCCATCCAGCCGAGGGATCTGCTTCTGCGCGCCGGAATCAAAGCTACCACCGTGGGCGTGGGTGCAAAAACCGTAAAAAGCGCATTTGGACTTACCGTCACCGCCGATATAACTGAAGACGAGCTGAACCTTGCCGACGCCGACGCCGTGGTTTTTCCCGGCGGAATGCCCGGCGCGGCGAACCTCGCGGCTTCGCCCACGGTAAAGAACGCCATAGCCTTCGCTCTTGAGCATAACCGCGTAATCGGCGCCATCTGCGCCGCTCCCGGCGTTATTCTTGCGAACACCGGCGCGCTTTCCGGAAAAAATTACACTTGTTTTCCCGGATTTGAGGTTTCTGAGGGGAATTACACCGCCGCCAAGGTCGAGCGTGACGGAAACCTTGTCACCGGCAACGGCCCCGCCGCCGCGGCGGAGTTCGCCGCAGTCGTTGCGGGAGCAATTACGCCGAAAGCCGAGGACTTAATTCGAAAAATGTATAAATAAGCTCCGAAAAAGGGAAAAGCCCCGCGCAAAAGCGCAGGGCGTTCCCCGAATTATGTGCCTGTCGTCAGCCACAGCCGCATCCGCAGCCGTTGTCACAGCCACAGCCGCCGCAGCCGCCGTTATTGCAGCCGCAGCCGTTATTGCAGCCGTAGCCGCCGTTTCCGCAGCAGGCAAAGAGAAGGATAAGAATGATTATCCACCAGCAGCAGTTATTTCCGAACATGAAATTTCACCTCGCGAAACATAGTTTAATACGGGCGTTCGGCGGCGTTTGCCGCTTTTTGCCGGTACGTTAATATCATATGAAAACCCAAAGCCTTTGGTTACTTTTACCGCAAACGGAGGAACTTTATGAACGATAAAGAATTTGAAGAATTCTTCAAAAGCCTTGACAACAGCGAAAATTCAGATTCTGAAAAGAAAAATTCTGCGGACGATGAATTTGTGTTCTCCAACTTTTTTGAAGATAATACCACCAGAAATAAGGATTCGGAGCAGAGCCGACCATCGCTGAGCTTTTCTGAGGATGATGATTTTGCACCGCCGCCGCCGAGTGCCGATGACGACGATGAGCCCTTTGCACCGCCACCCTCTGCTGATGAGGAAGAGAAGGAGCATCCGCAGCCGCAGGCAAAAGAACCTGCCGCAGAAAAGCTTTTCGGCGGTCTGTTCGCTAAAAAAGAGGAAAAGCAGAAGAAAGAAAAGCTCACGCCGGAACCAGAAGAACCGGATGAGCCTGAAGAATCCGATGAGCAGGAATATGACCCGAAAGCAAAGGAAAAACGCAAGAAAAAAGTTCTGATGAACTGGCTTACAACTATAATTTGGGTTTCCTGCGTGCTTGCGGTTTCCGTTTTCATTGCGTATTTCGCCCTTTCCAGCATAAACGACCTTGTCGGCTTTAGCAAACAGAGTCATGAGGCGGAAGTGATTATTCCGGAGGGAGCAACCCTTGGCGAAATCGCGAATATTCTTAAAGATAACGGCATAATCGATGAACCGTTTACATTTGAGGTTTACGCCAGAGTTAAAAAAATGCAGAACCGGCTTTACGCAGGAACGTATACACTCAATTCAAACCTTGGCTATGATCAGATTTTCCTTCAGCTTCGCAGCAAGGAGCTTGAGCGCAAAACGGTAACGCTGACCTTCTATGAGGGCATGACCGCAACGCAAATCGCCAAAAAGCTTGAAGAAAACGGCGTTTGCGGCTACGACGAATTTATGGAGGTCGTGAATACCGCAAGCTTTGATTATGAATTTGAGTCCATGATGGGCACAAGCGAATATATCTACCATAAATGGGAGGGCTATCTTTTCCCGGATACCTACGAGTTCTACCTTGACACCAAGCCGAGAAGTGTTTTGGCAAAATTTGTTGACAACTTCAACAATAAGATAACCTCCACCTATTATGAGCGTATGCAGGAGCTTGGTATGAGCCTTGACGAGGTGATTACTCTCGCTTCCGTAATCCAGTCCGAAGCTGCGAATGTGGATGATATGCGCGGCGTTTCCGCTGTATTCCACAACCGCTTAGAGGATGGCTCCGGTCTGCCTTACCTCCAGTCAGACGTCACCTATTTCTATTACCGTGATGAAATTGAGCCGCATATCGGCGATGATGAAGCACTTGATGAGGCATACCACACGTCCTACGATACCTACTATAAGAAAGGCCTGCCTGTCGGACCTGTATGCAACCCCGGCACCAACGCCATTGAAGCGGCATTGAACCCGGATATGGAGAACCACGGTCAGGATTACTATTTCCTTGCGGATTCCGCGGGCAACTTCTATTGGGCAAAGACTCACGCTGAACATGAAGCCAATATGGCAGCTGCCGGCTTGGGCTGATAGCTGAACCGCTTGTACGAAGGGTCGAACTTTTATACGAATACAAAAGCGCTTCCCATTGGGTGGGAAGCGCTTTTTTGCGCCTTTTGAGATTGCTGAAATACGCCGCGGAAATACAGAGCGTACCGCGGCGCACAGCGCCGCCCTAATTCTCCTTCGCCACTGTGTGGATAATGCGCACAAGTTTAAGTGCCTCATCGAAGGTGTTCATGGGACCAATACTTATGCGGCAGGTGCCGCGCTTTTCTGTCCCGAATTTTCTGTGAGCAAGTGCAGCGCAGTGAAAACCGCCCCGGGTAGCTGCACCCCGCGCGGCAAGTTCGGCGGCGGTTTGTTCCCCGGTAAGATCGCTGATTACAAAGGAAATTACTGCGGCGGAGGTAGCCGCTTTCGGCGGCAGAGTGAACAGCGTAACGTTTTTTGTGTTAGAAAGTTCTGCATAAATCATTTGGGCAAGCTGCATTTCTCGCTCGGAAATTGTGCTTTCTCCCTCTGCGGAAACTTTTTCTATTCCGGCAGAAAGACCGCAGATTCCGGGCACATTAAGCGTGCCGCTTTCCATCCGTTCCGGCATATCCGGCGGCTGAGCAAAGTCAAGAGAATAGCTGCCTGTTCCGCCGAAAATCAGAGGTTTTAATATTTCCGGCTTTTTTGTTACCAAAATGCCTGTTCCGGTCGGCCCAAGTAACCCTTTGTGCCCCGGTGCGCAGATAAAATCAATGCCGCTCTGCTCCATATCATACTTTTCGGTGCCGGCAGTCTGTGCCGCATCAAGAATAAACAGTGCTCCGTGCTCATGAGCAAGCTTTGCGATTTTGAGCACGGGTGGTTTTATTCCGAACACATTTGACGCGCCGGTGAGCACAACCGCTCTTGTATTTCTTTGCATAGCGCGCTCGAAATTTGCAAGAGTCTGTTCTTCACTATGCAAATCCACTTCCGCAATCGAAAATTCTCCTTTTCCGGAAAGCTGCATTTTATAAAGCGGGCGCAAAACGGAATTGTGCTCAAGATCGGAAATTACGCAGTGCCCGCCAAGGGCGGCGCTGCGTATGGCAATGTTTAACGCCTCGGTGCAATTCTTCGTAAAAATCACATTTTCAGGTTCGCTGCAGCCGAAAAGCGTCGCTGCGCGCTCGCGGCACTCAAAAACCTGCGCTGCCGTTTCTATCGCCATTCTATGGCCGCTTCTGCCGGGGTTCGCACCGTAATATGTCAGCGCAGAAAGTACGGCATTTTTTACCTCTGCGGGTTTTGGCCAAGTGGTGGCGGCATTATCGAAATAGAGCATCAGGGTACCTCCCTTATTTCATTTATCCGCACTCCTCTCTTTTTAAGGATGTCCGCCATTGTGTTCCGGTCGCCAAGCGCCCGAATCACATAACCGCAGCCATAGGGATTTATGGTTCCGTCCCGAAGGACGAAGGCACGGAAGCCGTTTGCCATAAGAATTTTTTCACCTTTCATTGCCGTGGTCACGGAACTTGTGAGAAAATAATATTCTTTCATATATCATACCGCCAATCGAGGTTAAATTATTTTGCGGGGCAGTATTATTATATGAAATTAAAGGAATTTTGGCGAAGATAACTACGGCACTGCGTACTGCCATATTTTTGTGTCGCAGGGTGTTTTGGAGAGTATTCTCGGCTCACCTTACACAGGGGAGCCAAGGAGGGTGCTCTGTGCCGCAAAGCACCCCGAAATTCCGTCTTTACACACAAAAAAGCTGCAAATAAAACCGCACGGCATATTTTAATATAATCTTAAAATATTTGTTAACAAAATAAGGCTTGAAAATGCCTTTTAATGTGATATTATATATATAGAAAACACGCTGTAATTTTATATATGTTGTCTGCGCCGCAGACGGAAAATCTGGGACGGCTTTGCCGAGCAAAAAAAGAGGGGAAGTATATGACATCCGATTTTAGTTTCAACTGGAATAATATCCTCAACGTGCTGAAAACTTTCAGCATAAACGATTTTGTCGATATTGTTATCGTTGCGTTCCTTGTTTATAAGGTGCTGAGCTTTGCTTCAAACAACCGCGCAGGCCGCTTACTCAAAGGTATATTCTTCCTGCTTGTGTTGTATTTTTTCGCCTCGGAATTTACTCTGAAAAGTACATCCTATCTGCTTGAGCAGGTGTTCAGTTTCGGTATGATTGCGATTATTGTGGTTTTTCAGCCGGAGCTTCGCCACGCCCTCGAAAGTATGGGCAAGTCCAAAATATCGAACCTTAATTTCTTCAACTTCAACAGCGAACGCCTTGATGACGAAGCGGTTATGCGCGACTGCATCACCAAGGTGGTGGACGGCGTTGCAGAGCTTTCCAAGCACAGCGTCGGCGCGCTTATAGTGTTCGAAAGAGAAACCAAGCTCGGCGATATAATTTCCACCGGTACGGTTATAAACGCAGACCCCAGCAAGGAGATAATCGGCAATATATTCTTCCACAATGCGCCTCTGCACGACGGCGCGACCATAATTCGCGGTGGAAGAATTTATGCGGCGGGCTGCTTTTTGCCCCTGTCGGAGAACTATGACATAAGCAATATGCTCGGAACTCGCCACCGTGCCGCCCTCGGTATGAGTGAAAACAGCGATGCGGTCGTGGTGGTCGTTTCCGAGGAAACAGGCATAATTTCCATGGCGGTGAACGGTCAGCTCAACAGGGAGCTTGACCCGGTGACGCTCAAGCGCAAGCTCGAGGAACTTCTTATAAACGAAAAGCCCGAAAAGAGCGACAAAAACAAAGATGAAAAGCCCGATTCGCAGAATGCGGAGGAAGGGGGCAAGGTAAATGAATAAGGAATCCATTTTTAAGAACAAAAAGGTGCTATGGGCACTTTCGCTTGCCATTTCGATAGTCATTTGGCTTGTTGTTTCAACGGTGCTGCGCCCCACGGGAGAGACCACCGTTTCCGGCGTGGGAGTAAATATCAATGTGCAGTCGGGAATATTGGGGCAGATGGGGCTTTCCGCCATTGAGGGCGGCGAAACCGCCGTTGATGTGGTGATAAGCGGCCGTCGTTCCGTAATAGGCGGCGTTACAGCGGAGGATATAACCGTTTCGCCGTCGCTTTCCGGAGTTTCCGGCGCGGGCAAGTATTCACTGGAGCTTAACGCCCGTAACACCAGCGGCAAAGACTTTGAAATTGTTTCTGTAACGCCCTCCACCATGGCGGTGAAGTTTGATAAATATATTGAAAAGACCCTCAGCCTCGGCTACATAGTCACCGGCGATTACTCCGTTCCGGATGATTATGTTCAGGAGCCGATTTATACCGATCCGAGCGAAATTACAGTTGTCGGACCGGAAAAGGATCTTGAAAATATTGCGGGAGCGAAGGTGAGCATCACCCTTTCCGGAGAATACAAAGAAACCGTCGCCGTAACAGGGGAGATCACCCTTGTTAATAAAGATGGCACGGCGGTGGAATATAATCACGATGAAATCAGCATAAGCCAAACCACGGCGACGGTTTATGTTCCGATTTATCAGACTACGACTATTCCGCTTTCCTTTGAATATACCAACGCACCAAAGGGCTTCAATCAAAACACACTGAAGTATAAGCTTTCGCAGGAAATGGCGTTTGTTGAGGGGGAGCGAAACATTCTCAGCAAGTATGGAAACCTGTTCCTAGGCTATGTTGATTTGCGCGAACTGACCCTTGACAATTCCAGCTTTGAATTCGATGTTGTGTTCCCGAGTGGAATTACCGGAATTGATAATCTCGACTCCGTGCGGCTTGACTTTGACCTCGACGGTTATGAAGAAGCCACGTTCAACGTAAGGCAGATAAATATTGTGAATGCACCGGTGGGATACAGCGCCAGTGCGAATGCTTCAAAAATTGCGGTGAAGCTTATTGGTCCGAAGGAAACTATCAATGCGCTTTCCTCCGGCGATATAATCGCTCAGGTGGATATTAGCACGCGCGAAATTACACAAACCGGCCAGTACAAAATGAAGGCAGATATAATTCTTCCGGAAGGAAGCGCTGCATGGGTGATAGGCAGCTACTCCGTAACCGTTACCGTGAAAAAATAGTAAATTTTCTTAATCGGGTTCGGATTTCAAACAGTCCGAACCCGATTTAATATGTAAAGGAATTAAGTATGCCGATTATTGTTTCAGAAATCAGAATTTCTCCCGATGAGCCGCAGGAAAGAGCCTTTGAAAAAGCGCTTTCCCTGCTTGGACTGCGCGGCGTCAAAAATGTGAGCGCGCGCCTTGCAAAAATCTCCGTAGACGCCCGCCATAAGGACAGAGTCTGTCTTGTTTGCGCCGTTGCCGTAGGCTGCGAGGACGAGGAGCGGGTATTTGAAAAGCACAAAGCGAAAAACGTTACCCTCCGCAAAATATCGCTCCGGGAAATTCCGGTGCTCAAAAAATCCCCGGAAATCAGACCGGTTATAATCGGCTTCGGCCCTGCGGGAATGTTTGCGGGGCTGTATCTTGCCCGGGCGGGAGCGCGCCCGGTGATTTTCGAGCGGGGCGCGGATATTGAGAGCCGCACCGCCGCAGTGGAGGAGTATTGGCGGGGCGGAAGGCTCAGCCGTGACGCAAACGTACAGTTCGGCGAGGGTGGAGCGGGTACCTTCAGCGACGGCAAGCTTACCACAAGGATAAACGACCCCCGCTGCGACTTCGTGCTCGGGGAGCTTGAACGCCACGGCGCGCCGGAGGAGATACTCGTCAAGGCAAAGCCCCATATCGGAACGGACAGGCTCCGCGCCGTGGTAAAAAGCATTCGCGAGGAAATAATCGCCCTCGGCGGCGAGGTGCATTTTCTGTCGCAGGTCACGGATATTGAGGTGAAA
Source organism: uncultured Oscillospiraceae bacterium (assembly GCA_900553955.1). GTDB lineage: Bacteria > Bacillota > Clostridia > Oscillospirales > Ruminococcaceae > UMGS1668. The sequence goes on along the minus strand of USFO01000042.1, from coordinate 1,485 downwards.
AACGGCAGAGCCTGCTCGGTCACGGTGAACGGTGCTCAAATCAGTGCGGAAAATATTCTTCTTGCCGCCGGACACAGCGCAAGGGACACCTTCGCCGTGCTCAGGGAAAAAGGCGTGCTCATGGAGGCAAAGCCCTTCTCCGTGGGCGCGCGAATCGAGCATTTGCAGGAGGATATAAACAGGGCGCAGTACGGCGGCTTCGCCGAAAATCCGGCGCTTTGGGCGGCGGAGTATCAGCTTTCGTACAAGACGGACGGCCGCTGCGCCTACACATTCTGTATGTGTCCCGGCGGGTATGTGGTTCCCGCCGCCGACCATGACGAGGCTGTTGTCACCAACGGTATGAGCTGCTTTGCCCGGGACGGCAAAAACGCCAACGCCGCCGTGGTTTGCTCCGTTTCCGCAGAGGACTTCGGCGGGGATCCGTTCAGAGCCATGGATTTTCAGGAGAAGCTGGAGCATGATGCGTTCGCGCTCGGCAAAGGCAAGGCTCCGGCGCAGACCGTGGGCGCGTTCCTAAGCGGCGGCGTTTCGCACTTCGGCAGGGTGGAGCCGACCTATGCAAGGGGAATCTCCGAAGCGGATTTGCGGGAGCTTTTCCCCGCGGAGATAACCTCGGTTCTGCAAAAGGGACTTGTAAATTTTGACGCCAAAATTTCGGGCTTTTCCGCCTCGGACGCGGTGCTCACGGGCCCCGAAACCCGCACAAGCTCTCCGGTTCGCATTGTGCGAAACCCCGACTCCTTTGAAGCCGTGGGCGCAGAGGGGCTGTATCCCTGCGCCGAGGGTGCGGGCTACGCCGGAGGAATTATGAGTGCTGCCGCAGACGGCGTTCGCTGCGCCGAAAAGATACTCGAAAAGTATTTATAAATTCACTTACGGAAAAAGGAAGATTTCTCCATGCGTTTTGAAAAATCACAGGGAATAAAGGTCGCCGTGCTGTCCGAGCAGCGTGAATTTGTCGCCTCCGAGGATATGATAAGCTCCGCTCTGCAAAGGGAAAATGTAATCGGCTACGATATTTTCGACGGCGAAAAGCTCGTGGGCTTCGTTATGCTCCGCAAATATGAGGACGATGAAACCGGAGAAGCAGCATGGTTCCTTTGGGAATATGTCATCGGCGGCACGGAGCAGGGCAGGGGCTACGGAAAAAAGTCCCTGCTTGAGCTGATTGAGCTTATGCGCCGCGAATTCGGCATGAATGTTATGACCACCACCTACATTTGGGGCAATAATGTCGCAAAAAGCCTCTACGAAAGCATCGGCTTTGTCGAAACGGACGTGGTGGACGAGCCTGACTGCCACGAGGTGAATATGATTTACCGCTGTAAATAAGCTGTAAATAAAAAATAACACGCGCTGCTTTTGCAGCGCGTGTTCTGTCTGTCGAAAAAATCATGAGCAGCAGGATTTTTTTGCTTTTGTACATAAGATTATGCGGTATCGGAAAGGAAGATAGCAACGAAAGAAACCCATCAGGGGTGA
>USFO01000041.1 GCA_900553955.1 uncultured Oscillospiraceae bacterium | reverse complement strand
TTCGGCTTGTGAAACAAGCCGAAAAGCCAGCTCCCCTTACACAGGGGAGCCGAGGTTCGCGCTCAGTTCGCCTCACCGAGCACAGGGGAGCCGAGGTTCGCGCTCAGTTCGCCTTGTGCAATATTCCGCATTCTGCATTCTGCATTCCGCATTCCGCATTCCGGATTATTTGCTCCAAATTGCGCTGCTGCCGCAGGGAAGCGCCATGCCGGTGGCGGTTACGGGCAGGCCGATTTCCTCTGCGGAAACGCTGCCGCCGAATTTCTTCATATTGACCCCGAGCACATACTCCATGGTGGAGGCGGAAAGCCCGGTGGTGTAGGAATTGAGCAGGAAGAAAAGGGGATCGTCGGAGAGAACTCCGGTGCAGAGCTTCACAAGGTCGTAAATCTGATCCTCAAGCTTCCAGACCTCCCCTCCGGGGCCTCTGCCGTAGGAGGGAGGATCCATAATAATCGCGTCGTAGGTGTTCCCGCGGCGGATTTCTCTCTCCACGAACTTGGCGCAGTCGTCCACAATCCAGCGTATGGGCTTTTCCGCAAGTGAGGAAAGCTCCGCATTCTCCCTTGCCCAGTGAACCATGCCCTTTGCCGCGTCCACATGGCAGACGGAGGCTCCCGCCGCCGCAGCCGCAAGGGTTGCGCCCCCGGTATAGGCAAAAAGGTTCAGCACCTTGACGTTTCTGCCCGCTCCGGTGATTTTTTCCCTCATCATATCCCAATTTACCGCCTGCTCCGGGAAAAGTCCCGTGTGCTTAAAGCCGGTGGGGCTGATTTTGAACTGCAAATCCCTGTAATTTATGTTCCACGCCTCGGGAAGCTGCCTGCGGCACTCCCAGTGGCCGCCGCCCTCCTTGGAGCGGATATAGCGGGCGTCCGCCTTGTACCAGCAGGGGTGATCCTTTGGGGTGTTCCAAATAACCTGCGGGTCGGGTCTGATAAGAACTATTTTGCCCCAACGCTCAAGGCGTTCTCCGCCGGAGCAGTCAAGCAGCTCATAGTCCTGCCAATCCTTTGTAAATCTCATTTTCTACCTCATTTTAGTATGTTCTGAAGCGTTTCGGCACATTCCTCCGCAAGCTTCTGTATTTTGTCCTTATCTCTGCCCTCAATCATAACGCGGATGATAGGCTCCGTACCGGAGGGACGCACAAGTATTCTTCCGTCGCCCTCAAGCCGCTGAGTTTCTATGTCGATATAGCTTTTTACCTCCGGGTCGGAAAGGTGCTCCTTCATTTCCGGCGTTGCGGAAATGTTTATCATAACCTGCGGATAGACGGTCATTATGCCTTTAAGCTCCGACGCCTTTTTGCCGGAGAGCAGCAGGGTTTCCGCCAAAAGCAGTCCGGTAAGCTCGCCGTCGCCGGTGGGCATATAGTCGATTAAAATCATGTGGCCGCTCTGCTCGCCGCCAAGGCGCGCCCCGGTTCTGAGCATGGCTTCCAGAACGTATCTGTCGCCGACCTTGGTGGGGTAGCAGTTGAAGCCGTTTTTTTCGGCGAATTTGAAAAGCCCCATATTGCTCATTATGGTGGGAATGAACATATTTCCCCGAAGCTTACCCTCCGCGGCGAAGCGCTGCGCCAAAATCGCCATAATCATATCGCCGTCGATAAGCTCGCCATTTTCGTCCACCGCAAGGCAGCGGTCTGCGTCGCCGTCAAAGGCAATGCCCAGGTCAAAGCCGCCCTTTTTGACGAACTCGCCGAGGTTCTGAGTGAAAAGGGAGCCGCATTTTTTGTTGACGTTGGTGCCGTCCGGCTCGCAGTTAATAAAGGTGGCGTTTGCGCCCGCCGCGCCGAAAATCTTTTTCGCGGTTCGGTAAGAAGCGCCGTTGGCGCAGTCCACGGCGATGCGCAGAGCGGAAAGGTCGTGCTTTACGGCGGAAGCTATGTGCTCCTCGTAAATTTCCACCGCGCCGTAGTTCACGTGAACCGTTCCGATATGCTCGGTGCGGGCGAACTCGATGGGTTCTTCGCCGTCGAGGATAATGCGCTCTATTCTGTCCTCCTGCGCATCGGTAAGCTTAAAGCCGTCGCCGCCGAAGTACTTGATTCCGTTATACATAAAGGGGTTGTGGCTGGCGGTAATCATAACGCCGCCGTTTGCGCCAAGGCGCTTGACAAGGTACGCCACCGCGGGGGTGGGCACAACGCCCAGCAGCTCCACATCGCACCCGACGGAGGAAAGTCCCGCCGCCACCGCGCACTGAAGCATTTCGCCGGAAAGGCGGGTATCTCTGCCCACCAGAATCTTGGGGCGGGCAACGCCCTCCGTCTTAATAATCATTCCCGCCGCGCGGGAAATGGCAAGTGCCAGCTCCACATCAAGCTTTTCGTTCGCAATACCGCGAACGCCGTCAGTTCCGAAAATCCTTCCCAAAATCATACCTCCAGTTTCATCTGCTCCGGAGCGGGCATTATTTCCGCCGCCGGAGGAGTTATTCCAAGGTGCTCGTAAGCAAGCGCCGTTGCGCAGCGCCCTCTGGGCGTTCTGCTTAGAAAGCCTATCTGCATCAGATACGGCTCATAGACGTCCTCAATGGTGATTGCTTCCTCGCCGATGGCTGCCGCAAGGGTTTCAAGCCCCACGGGGCCGCCGCCGTAGTGGCGAATCATGGTTGAAAGCAGGCGGCGGTCGATGGAATCCAGTCCCAGCTCATCCACCTCGAGCCGGGAGAGCGCCTCCGCCGCTATCTCCTTTGTAATCACGCCGTCGCCGATAACCTGCGCGAAGTCGCGCACCCGCTTTAAGAAGCGGTTCACTATTCGGGGCGTTCCCCGGCTGCGCCTTGCAAGCTCCATAGCCCCCTCCGGCTCCATCTCTATGCCGAGGATGCCCGCGCTTCGCACGGCGATTTTGCAAAGCTCCTCCGGAGTGTAAAGCTCAAGCCGCGCCACAACGCCGAAGCGGTCACGCAGAGGTGCGGAAAGCTGTCCTGCCCGGGTGGTGGCTCCCACAAGGGTGAAATGGGGCAAGTCCACCCGTATGCTTCGGGCGGAAGGGCCTTTGCCCACGATAATATCGAGGGCGTAGTCCTCCATGGCGGGGTACAGAACCTCCTCCACGCTGCGGTTCATACGGTGTATTTCGTCTATGAACAGTATGTCGTTTTCGTTTAGGTTGGTAAGCAGCGCCGCAAGGTCGCCGGGGCGCTCTATGGCGGGGCCGCTTGTAATGCGGAAGCCCACGCCCATTTCGTTGGCGATAATTTCCGAAAGGGTTGTTTTACCGAGTCCCGGAGGGCCGTAAAGCAGCACATGGTCAAGGGCGTCGCCGCGGCGCTTTGCCGCCTCTATGTAAATTGCCATATTTTCCTTGGCCTTGGTCTGACCTATGTATTCGTCAAGGGTTCGCGGGCGAAGGCTCAGCTCGTTTTCCCTATCCATTTCCTCCATTTCGGGAGCGACTATTCTGTTTTCAAAATCCTGTTCTCTTGAAAGCAAATTTACCCCTCCTTATCTTCCCATTGCAAGGGATTTAAGCGCACGCTTTATCATTTCGTCCACGGGCAAGTCCTGCGGAAGCTTCGCGATAACCGCGGCGGCTTCGGCATTGGTATAACCGAGGCTGACCATGGCGGCGATGGCTTCGCCCGCCGCGCCGTGAATATTGGCGACGGAAACCGCCGGAGCGGAAAAGCCCTTTGCGGCGGAATTGCCGGAAATTTTGTCGTGCAGCTCCAGAATAATTCTCTGCGCCGCCTTGGGGCCTATGCCCTTGGCTCTTGTAATCGCTTTCGCGTCTCCGGAAGCCACCGCAAGGGCGAAGGAATCCGGAGTGAACTCCGAAAGCACCGAAAGCGCCGCCTTGGGGCCTATGCCGGAAATTCCCGTGAGCATACCGAAGCATTCCTGCTCCGCCTTTTCGTAGAACCCATACAAATCCACGCCCTGCTCCGCGGAAAAGGTCATGGTGGTATAGACGAAAACCTCGCTGCCCTCCGGCGGAAGGCAGGAAAGAGCGGTGGCGCTTGCCTTGCAGGCGTAGCCCACGCCGGAGCATTCCACCACGAACATTCCGTCCTCCACATGGGCAAGCTTTCCGGAAAGACTGTATATCATAAATTCACTTCCTAATGTTGTAATTGCGAATGGGGGTGCGGCGCGAAACGGCGCAGTTATATCCGCGGCGAAGCCGCCTCGGCTCTCCTGTGCGCACAAGGCGCATTGAGAGCGTTTCTCGGCTCCCCTGTGTAAGGGGAGCTGGATTTTTGCCCCGCAGGGGCAAAAAGACTGAGGGGTTGTATCCCCTGACAAGGTGTAGCGTCTGCACTATGCCTTTGCTTTAGTTTCGCTCTTAATTAAATAAGTGCGTATCTCGTTTGGTGTAAACGCTGTCACTGGTCGCCGATACAACCCTTCCGTCAAAACCTTCGGTTTTGCCACCTCCCCTTACACAGGGGAGGCGAGGTTCGCTCTGCAAACGCTCAGTGTAAACCTTACACAGGGGAGCCAAGAAGCGCACTCAATACGCAGCAGTGCAACACGGAGCACCGCTCAGTATTTCTCCTTAATCACCCTTGAAAGCAGCGACCCGCCGGAATATCCGTGGCAGATTGCCGCCGCAAGGGCATCGGCGGTGTCGTCCGGCTTTGGAACGGCTTCAAGGCGAAGGGTTTCCTTGACCATCATCTGAACCTGCCGCTTTTCCGCCCTGCCGTAGCCGACCAGCGACTGCTTGATTTGCAGTGGGGTGTACTCAAAAACCGGTATTCCCGCCTGAATCGCTGCCAGCAGGATTACGCCCCTCGCCTCGGCGACCTCTATGGCGGTTTTTTGGTTGCTGTTGAAGTAAAGCTTTTCAATGCTCATGCACTGGGGCTTTGTTTCGGCGATAACCTGCGCCACGGTGTCGTAAATTATGCGCAGGCGGGTGTTAAAGGGCGTGCCTGCGGGGGTATCCACCGCGCCGAATTTTACGGGATAGAACTTGTTCTTCACATAATCCACAACGCCCACGCCCACTATGGCATAGCCCGGGTCTATTCCGATGATTCGCAAGGTGAAATCTCCCCTTCGCATAGTAATTCCATTATAGGCTATATATTATAACATATAATGTGCAAAGGTACAATTAAATTTTTATTAACACTCTCAAAAACTTTCCGCCAAAGCTTCGCAACAATTTTGCGATATAATCGCACTATATTACCGGAACGGAAATTTTGTGACTATATTGGGAGGACTTCTATGAAAAAGATTTATTCTGCGGCGCTTGCGCTGCTTTTATCATTCTACGGCTGCTCCGCCGCGCCGAAAATCAGCGAATTTGAGGGCGTTATCACCGAGCGGAGCGGCAGCTCCGTAACGGTGGAATCCACCGGCGGCGACATTGCCGAAGGAAACCTGGTCAGCTTTTCCGCCGCAAACCTTGCGGACAACGGCGCAGGTGTCGGCGACAGCGTTTCCGTGGCGTTCGACGGTGAAATTCGGGAGACCTATCCCCTCGGCGTTACCGCCGTAAGCTGGGATATTATGCCTCAATCCGCTGCGGGAGCCGTTTCCGTCTTCGTTTCCGCAGTCACTCCGGAGGGCTGCAAGATCACCTTTACGAACAATCGGAACGCCTCCTGCGCCTTTTTCGGCTACGGTATCGAACGGCAGAACGCCGCAGGCGAATGGGAGCTTTTGGGCAGCAAATACGCTGACGACAACACCCGCTGGATGGTCGACCCGGGCTGCTCCACGGAAATCAAACTGAACTGGCGCGATTACTGCGGCGCGCTGCCGGAGGGAACCTACAGATTAGTGTACCAATACCTTGCGGACGGCGCGGACAAGGCGCTTATGCTTTATGATGAATTTACGGTGTGATAAAAAAGTTAAAAAAAGCGCCCCGGCGGGGCGCTTTTTTTCGGCTGCGGATTAAATATTATACTTCGTTTTACTCCCCTGCGGGTTCTTTGCAGGCGCAGGCTTTTTTGCACCTGCGCGGAGCTTTTTTCTCATGCTCATAGGGCTTTACTACCCACTTGATGCAGTTGTCCTTCTTTCCGCCGAAGATGTCGTAGCCCTTCAGAATATCGTTAAGAGGGGCGCAGTGGGTTTGCAGGGGGCGCATATTCAGCTTGCCGTCCTTGATAAGCCCGATAAGCTCGGGAATACGGTTGGAGTTCACAAGACCCATGCTTATGGTTATATTCTTTATCCAGAGCTTGTTCATGGCAAGCTCCACAGGGGCGGCGAAAACGCCTACCACGGAAACATGGCCGCCCGGACGAACGGCGTTCACCGCAAGGTCAAAGGTGGGCGTTACGCCTACCGCTTCAATGCAGACATCCGCACCGCGGCCGTCGGTCATTTTGCGGATTTCCTCCGCAACGTCGCAGTCCAGCGGGTTAAGACCCAAGTCCGCATAGCCGTTTGCAACGGCAAAGTCCAAGCGGCTCTGATTGGTGTCCACTGCAACTACCTTTCTGGGACCCCAGAGCTTTGCGGTGGCCATGGCGCACATACCCACGGGGCCGCAGCCGGAAACCATAACGGTATCTCCGGGCCGGATGTTGCCGTGCTCCGCGCCGAAATAGCCGGTGGAAAGAATATCGCCCACAAAAAGCACATCCTCGTCGCACAGTCCTTCGGGAATTACATGGCAGCCCAGGTTCGCATGAGGAACCCTGACATATTCCGCCTGACAGCCGTCAATCATATATCCGAAAATCCAGCTTCCGGTGTCGCAGTGGGAATATGTGCCGCGTTTACAGTAAAAGCATTCGCCGCACTGGGTTACACAGGATATGGCGCAGCGGTCGCCGACTTTTACGTTGTGAACGGCGGAGCCTACGGCGACGATTTCGCCGCAAAATTCGTGGCCGATAATCCTCGGTGCCTCCACCTCCGGCATATCTCCGTGCCAAATATGAATGTCCGTTCCGCAGATTGTAGAAGTGGTTACTCTTACAATGGCATCATCATCTTTCAGAAGCTGAGGAGTAGGCACGTCGTCCAGAGAGATGTTGCCGGGACCGTGATAGACAAGGGCTTTCATGGTTGCTGGTAAGGTCATAAGCGTGTTGCTCCTTTCGTTTGTTAAATGGTTTTTAATGGTGGTGCGGAATCTCTTGAAAAGACATCCCAAGCGCAGAAATACTCCGTTTGCCTGTGAGCGCGAAGGCGCTCTTCCGCAGCCGTTTTTCGGACTGCTTCTGCTAACTTAATTTTACTCTATTTCCGTGCTTTTGACAACATAAAATGAGCGAAAAGTATAAAAAATTTAACCCGATATTTTATTTTACCGAATAAATGCTTTATCGAGCCGAAACGCAAGAAAATTAGGCGGTATGCGCCCTGCCTTCCTCTTTACTTCGTTGGTTTTACAATGTGCATATGTTCTCTCCGTCATAGTAATGTATGCACTCCGTGATGGCGGCAATCAGCGGTCAGTAGTGAAAAAAATCGGCTTCCCTTGCAGAGCAGGGGGAGCCGAAAAGCACTCTCAAAGCTTGAGCCTTTTGAAAATCGCGGGCCAAACGGCGATGGCGACAATCGGAATTATAAGGTAGCGGCAGAACGCCGTGAGGTTGTTCGCCGGGAGCAGCAGCTTCGGCGGCAGATAGGCAAGCACGATAAGCACAAGCCCGATTGCAAAGCGCAGCGCACGCTGTTTAAGCGTGCCTTCGACGGAAAATTTTATGAATTTCGTTTCAATATAGGTCGCGGCGGAAAGTCCCACGGCAAAGCCAAAGCTCTTCCAAAAATCAGCAATGTTCCCCCGCATAAGGCAGAAGGGTGCAAAAATCAGCGTGCTGATGAGAAAAAGCAGCGCCTTATGATTGGCAAATTTACGGTAAAGCAGCCACAAAAGCAGCGGCAGGCATATGCCGATTGCATAGGAAGCCGCCACATCCATGGGCCAGTGGCAGCCGAGATACAGCCGGGAAATTCCCACCAAAAGCGGCAGCACAAACGCTAAAATCCAAAAGCGTTTGCGGTTCACCGCGCGGGCAAGCGCGGTGAAAAGGTTCGCGCAGGACTGTGTGTGGCCACTCGGGAACGAGTAGCCCGTGGCGGTCTGTGCACGCAGGGTGCGTATGCCCTCATAACCGATGGGGCGTTCCACCTTGAATATGCCTTTCACCGTATTCACAAGAAGATTTCCTTGCGCGGCACACCAACAAATCCAGTAGCCAAGCTCTTTATTCACACACCAAAACAGCAGAGCCGCAACCGGCAGCAGAAAAAGTTCTTCGCCCATAACTGTAATAATCTGAAAAACAGCGTCCAGCGCCGGACTTGCTACTGACTGTATTGCTCGTATAATTTCCGCCTGAAACTCCATAATTTCACCTCTTCATAGCTTACAAACCTGTTACGCATCTCTCAAAATTATTCTACTTAATCTAATATAGCACAAATTACGGCGGTTGAAAATAAAATTCGTGAAAAAAGTTTGTAAAAAATATTGTACAAATTTTTCTTCAGAATTAAAAAATATTTAATGGAATTTTGGAAAATAATATGCTATTATAATGGGTAACAGATACAATGCGGTAAAGACGTTTTTTGAACAGGAGTGATTCATCTTTGAAAGTCGAGTGGACAAAAAGCATGACCAAACGCGTACTCGTTTATATAGTCGCCGGAATCGGCATTTTGGCGGCGTATTTTATACTGATTAACTTAAAGCGGGTTTCGGGCATTTTAAGCTCCGTAAGCGACATTCTGCGTCCGTTTATCATCGCCGCCATCTTCGCGTATATCGTGAACGGACCTATGATGTTTTTCGAAAGGCAGTTCGGAAGGCTCACCGACAAAAAGAAGCCCCGCCCGGTGCTCAAGCGCGTGCTTGCCATAATCGCGGCATGGGTGGCAAGCCTTGCCGTTTTGGTTCTGTTCTTCGTGATCATCGTTCCGGATGTAAAAATCAGCATAACCACGCTGATAAACAATCTGCCGAGCTATTTTGAAAGCCTTAAAGCCTTTATTGCCGCTCTGGCGGAAAAATACCAGCTTGACATAAGTTATCTCAATTCATTTATGAATTTCCAAGTGACGGCGGACGGCATTATGGAAATTATCGATAAATACAGTGATGCGCTGATTCCGCAGCTTGCTAACATCGCAAACATTTCCGTGCAGATCGGCAGCTTCATTGCGGATGTGATAATCGCCATTATCATCTCCGTTTATCTGCTGTTCAGCAAGGAAACCCTTATCGCACAGCTTAAAAAGGCGCTTTACGCGCTGTTTAACCGCAAGCTTGCGGACGTTTCCGTTCGTGTTGCGCGGGAAACTCACCGCACGTTCAGCGGGTTCATCAACGGCAAGCTGCTCGACTCGCTCATCATCGGAATCCTCTGCTTCATCGGCATGAGCATCCTTAAATACGAATATGCACTGCTCATCAGCTTCATTGTGGGCGTGACGAACGTCATTCCGTTCTTCGGACCTATGTTCGGCGCAATACCGTCGGTGCTGCTGCTGCTCATGATCGACCCGTGGCACGCGCTGTGGTTCGCGGTGTTCATATTCGCGCTTCAGCAGCTTGACGGAAACGTCATAGGCCCCAAGATTTTAGGCGACAGCACGGGACTGCCTGCGCTGTGGGTAATGTTCGCAATCCTCGTCGGCGGAGCGCTTTGGGGCGTTGCCGGAATGTTCGTGGGCGTGCCGCTGTTCGCCGTAATTTACAGATTCTCCAAAGAAATTTTTGAAAATCTGCTCAAAAAGAAAAATATGCCCGAAAACACTAATGCTTACAAGGTGATCAAGGGCGTAAAAGACAAAGCTGATATTGAGTCGGAGGCAGAAAAATGAGTATAAAGCGCGTCTTTTGGATTGTTCTTGATTCTTTCGGCGTAGGTGAACTGCCGGACGCCGCAAGGTTCGGTGACGAAGGCAGCAATACCCTTGCTGCGTGCGCCGCAACGGGTGAGCTGCACATTCCGAATATGATAAAAATAGGTCTTGGCAACATCGACGGCGTTGACTGCATTGAAAAAGCGGCGGCGCCGGCAGGCGCCTTCGCCCGACTGAACGAGGTTAGCATGGGCAAGGACACCACCACCGGTCACTGGGAGCTTGCGGGGCTGACAAGCCGCCGGGCGTTTCCCACCTATCCCGACGGCTTCCCACAGGAGGTTCTGGACGCATTCACCGCCGCCACCGGGCTTGAGGTGCTCTGCAACAAGCCGTACAGCGGCACAAAGGTCATTCTTGACTACGGACGCGAGCACGAAGCCACCGGCAAGCCCATTGTTTACACCTCCGCAGACAGCGTTTTTCAGATTGCAGCGCATGAGGACGTCATCCCCGTGGAGCAGCTTTACGAAATCTGCCGCAAGGCGCGGGCGGTGCTCACGGGAAAGCACGCCGTGGGCAGGGTTATTGCCCGCCCCTTTGCCGGAACCTACCCCGACTACTACCGCACGAGCAACCGCCACGATTTTTCCCTTGTGCCGCCCTCCGATACCGCTCTTGACGTTCTGAAAGACCGCGGCTTTGCCACTATCGGAGTCGGAAAAATCTATGATATTTTTGCGGGCAAGGGCGTTTCCGAAACCTACCGCACCGGCCCGAACAAAATCGGCATGGAGCGCACCTCGGAACTTCAAAATAAGGATTTCACCGGGCTTTGCTTTGTGAACCTTGTGGATTTCGACATGGTCTACGGCCACAGGAACGATGCGCCGGGCTATGCCCGCGCCCTTTCGGAATTTGACGAATGGCTCGGCGGCTTTATGCAAAATATGCAGCCGGGCGATGTTCTTATGATAACCGCAGACCACGGCTGCGACCCCTCCACCCCCTCCACCGACCACTCCCGGGAGTATATTCCGCTGCTCGTTTACGGAAGCGAAATCAAGGCGGGGGTAAACCTCGGCACACGCAAAAGCTATGCGGACGAATCGAAAACGATACTTGAAATGTTTGGAATTACAGACACAAAAACCGACGGAGAAAGCTTTCTTTCCGAAATTATCGACTGAAATCGACGAAGTTTACTCTTAATTATTATACTGCTAATTATATAAACAGCAAAAAGCAGCATCCGATGGGTGCTGCTTTTTGGCTTAGTTATGCGGTTTTTTTCGGGATTACTGTGCAAGCTTTTCCCTCAGTCCGGCGATGTTCCGGCGGGGTTCGTCAACGGCTTCTCCGGTGGTTTCGTTCCACTCGTTTTTGAGCAGGTCAATCACGCTTTCGTAACAGTCAATGGCACTTTGGTACTCGCCTTTTATCTCGTAAACCTGCGCCATGCACTCGAAAGCGTCCACAAAGTGGGGCTTTGGGGAAAGCTCGTTGTAATTTTTGAAGCAGCTTATTGCTTCATCGTAGCGGCAGCGTTTCGCCATTTCGTTGCCGAGCACAATCCACGAATTTGCATCATTCGGGTATTCTTCCGTCATTTTGCGCCACTCGGCAAGGGCTTCCTCCGGCTTATCCTCACTATCAAGAATCATGCCGAGATAGTAAAGGCTGTTAAAATCCTGCCCGAGGGCGTTCATTTTTGCAAGGTAATCACGGGCTTCGGCGCAGCGGCGGTCGGCAACAAGCAGGTCGAGAATCCAGTAGTGCGCGGCGCGATTCTGCGGGTGTTTAGCAATAAATTCCTTATAAAACTCGATGGTGCGGCTGTGGTTCACCACGTTCCAGTCAAGGTAAGCTCCACCCTCGGAATCAAAAATTGCGTTGTGCGCTTCTTTGCAGTCGGGCTGAAGCTCCAGCGCAAGGCGCGCCAGCGGCGACGCCATTTCGTTGTATTCCCGGGCGCGCTTGCAATAAAGCTCTGCCAAAAGCAGGGTTGCCTTGGCGCGGTGTTCCGGCTCGATGCACTTGTCCTTGAGGAACGCCTCCTCCGCCTTGAAATCCGCTTCGGCGATGAAGCGTTCGTCCCAAATCATGTTATCTATGCGCTCCATGCGGCTTTCGTCTGTCATGGAAAAAAGCGCGTCGATGGTGGCGCCGAGCGCCACGGAAAGCTCCGGCAAAAGCTGAATATCCGGCATTGCAGCGCCGGTTTCCCACTTTGAGACCGCTTGCGGGCTGACCATCAGCTTACCGGCAAGCTGCTCCTGAGTCATACTTTTTGCAAGGCGAAGAGCCTTGATTTTATTTCCGATTTGTACCATAATTTTGCCTCCGTTAGGTGAATTTGCGCGGCGCCTTAGCATGACTAAAGTATAGCGCGTTTTTGCGCCGGGCGCAATAACGCGCTTTTCAATGCAGGTCAACCGGAGGTTGAATGGAAATTTCTTTATTGACAAAATTTATCTGCTATGTTATACTACAAATATAGAAGTTGTTCGGCACAAAGGAGGTTTTTCTATGCGCAAACTATTTATAATCTTAGTAATGTTCATTTCTGCAAGCTTGATGTTCGCTTCATGCAAAAGTTCTGCTGAAGAAAATTCTGTTCCGGCGCATGAAAGCAGCGCGCCAAGTGAGGAAAGCTCCACCGAAGAAGCCGCCGACACGGTGCTGCTCGGCGATGTCGCCCAAATCGACGCTTCCGGCATTTACTTCGTCACGGTGTCCTATCACAACATTGGCGGGCGCAAATCCTACCGGCTTTTCGGTGCAGAAGCGGAGGAATTCGCCGCGCGCCTTGCGGCGGTGCAGCTTGCGCCGTTCGAGAAAATGAGGTTCGACGCAATCACCGGCGGCAATACCGTGTACACCGTCGTTTTTCGCGGCGGAAGAGCCGAAATTGTGTACGACGGCTCCTACACGATAACCGCCGACTGCTTCGAAAAGGAAAAGGTGAACGGCGAACGCTTTTTGCCTGCGAGCAGCTTTGACGGCAGCGTTCCGGACGATGCGCTGCGGTGCACGCTTGAGCTAAGCGCTCTGCCGGAGGTGCTCACCTTCGGCGAACCGGACTGCGGCGAATATTCGGCGAACATTGAAAATCTTTGGGAAAAGGAGATTGTTCTCGGCTCCGCGGAGGTGCTGGAGCAGTGGCAAAGCAGCGTCACCGACTACAATGGCATTGCCAAGCTGGTGGTTATTGACTGTTCGTTTGGCGTGGAGGGCGTAAGAAGCGACCTTTCGGATGAGGAGCGGCTTGACCTTTTGGAAAGCATTTCCCTGCTTTCGCCGGAGGTGATGGAGAAGGAGGAAAACCCAATGTCAAGCGGTCTTTCCGTAGTTGCGATAGCTTTTGATAACGGCGGAAACGAACTTTGGACTATAAACGCGGGTTATATGGGGTTTATGGTCGCTTTCCCCGATGCTAACAAATTTTATCGTTACGAATGTGTGCGCAGCTTTGCGCCGCCGCACGTCGAACCTGTCTATGAATAAAAAAGAGAGAAAAAAGCCCGCACTGCGGGCTTTTTTTGTTGAGCAAAGAAACAGGTTTTCCACAAAAAGTTGAAAACTTGTGGTTTTCAACATTATCCATATTTTTGCCAACTGAGAGTGCTAACTCAAAAATGAGCCGTT
>USFO01000040.1 GCA_900553955.1 uncultured Oscillospiraceae bacterium | reverse complement strand
TCTTGTATCAAGACCTTCGTTACGGAATACACGTCCGATTTCGTAAACTCTGTCAAAGCCGCCGATAATAAGCCGCTTGAGGTAAAGCTCCAGCGCAATACGCATGTACATATCAATGTTCAGCGCATTGTGGTGGGTAACAAAGGGGCGCGCAGAAGCGCCGCCCGCAATGGTGTTGAGCATTGGGGTTTCAACCTCAAGGAAGTCTTCCTCGTCAAGCAGGGCACGGATTTCCTTGATAATCATGCTGCGCTTTACAAAGGTATCCTTAACCTCCGGGTTCATAATAAGGTCAACATAGCGCTGACGGTAGCGAAGCTCCGGGTCTTTAAGTCCGTGGAATTTTTCCGGCAGGGGAAGGAGGGACTTTGCAAGCAGCACAACGGAGGTGGCGCGCACGGAAATTTCGCCCATGTGGGTGCGGAACACAACGCCGGTAACGCCGATGATGTCGCCAATGTCCCATTTTTTGAAGTCGGCATAGGCTTCCTCGCCAACCATGTCCTTGCGGACATAAAGTTGAATGCGACCCTGTTTATCCTGAAGGTCGGCAAAGCTTGCCTTGCCCATGCCGCGCTTGCTCATAATGCGGCCTGCCATAGAAACGGTTACGGTACTTTCTTCACCCTCAGGCGGGTCTACAAAGTTTGCTTTGATATCGCCGGAATATGCGGTGACGTCGTATTTTGTAATTTCAAAGGGGTCTTTGCCTGCTTCGCGCAGCGCTTCAAGCTTGTCGCGGCGAATTTGTAGCAGTTCGGAAAGCTGCTGTGCAGAAAGCTCCTGCTCCTGAATATTTTCGCTCATTATAAACTTCCTTTCAAAAGGGAATAGTAAATCAAAGATAATTTATTTTAACATATAAAAGGCAAAATAACAACAGCAAAATTAAAAAATTAAAAAAGCCCTTTTTTCAAAGGGCTTTTTGTGCGGTAAAAGACTTATCTGCTGATGTGAAGAACCTCAAACTTTGCAATCTCGCCGGTAGGAAGCTCCGCTTCTGCAATCTCGCCGACTTTTTTGCCAAGCAGAGCCTTGCCGATGGGGGATTCATCGGAGATTTTGTTATTGTCAAGGTCGGCTTCGGTGGAACCGACTATGGTATAGGTTTCCTCGGTTGGATCCTCGTCGGGGAACTCGCAGGATACCTTTACGGCTGCGCCAAGAGAAACTTTGTCGGTGCCAAGTTCTTCTTCGTCAAGGATGACGACGTTTTTCAGCATAACTTCAAGGTCGGCGATACGGGCTTCCACGATAGCCTGCTCATTTTTTGCCTCGTCGTATTCACTGTTTTCGGAAAGGTCGCCGAATGAACGGGCAACACGGATTTTTTCGGAAACTTCTTTGCGGCGGACGGTTTTAAGCTGGACGAGTTCATCCTCAAGCGCTTTAAGTCCGCTTTCGGTAACAACAATCTTTTTTTCCATATAAGACAACTCCTTAATATAAAACGGCAATACTATGATTATATGCGCGTTTTTTGATGGTGTCAAGGGAAAACACGGATTTTAGCCGTTGTTTTCCGCTTCGGAACTGTTTTCGGCGGGTTGCCCCTCTCCGTTTGTGCTTATGGAGGCGGAAGCAACCTCGATAGCTTTTGCAAACTGAGCATCAAATCCGGGGTCAATGGCGCTCAAATTAGAAAAATCGGGAGTATAATCAAGCGAAACCATGTGATCAGGAACAACGCCGAAGCCTTCCCAAGCGGTATCGGAATTTGCAAGATAATATTTGCCGATGGTAAGCTGAATGGCACTGCCGTCGTCAAGCTTATAAATTTTTTGCAAAGAGCCGACGCCTGCGGTTTGCATACCGACGATTTTAGCTTTGCCGAAATCGCGCAGACCTGCCGCAAAGAATTCTGCCGCACCGGCAGTGCTCTCGTTCACAAGAACGACCATGGGAATATCGGTTTCTCTGGAGTTGGAGGTATAGAGCGTTTCTTTGCTGCCGTCATTATATTCCACATAGAGCATATCTCCGGAACCCACAAGGCGGTCAAGAACCGTCGCTGCGGAGGAAATAAGCCCGGAATTTACGGAACGCACGTCAAAGACAAGGTACTGTGCACCGGCGGAAATGGCTTTTTCTACCGCTTTGCTGAATTGGTCAGGAGTGCTTTCGGTAAAGTCATCAACACGGATGTAGTAATAATTATCAAAAGGAACAGCGGTGACATTTGTGGGAGTGAGCACGCGGCGGGTTATCTCCATTTCGGTGTCCTCACCGTCGCGGCGAACCTTAAGAGTAACCTTGGTGCCCGCTTCGCCGATAAGCAGTGCTTCAGATTCGGCATAGGTGTCTGCGGAAAGGTTGATGTCGTCCACTTTGATGATAAGGTCGCCGGGCAGAATACCCGCGCTTGCCGCGGTGGAGCCGTCATAGACCTTGCCCACGAGCATATATCCATCGCTGTCCATGCTTGCGGTGATGCCGACGCCTGCAACGGTTTGGGAAGAAGCCGCAACATATGCGGAATAAGTTTCGGCGCTCATATAAAGAGCATAGGGGTCATTGATTCCGGAAAGATAGCCCTTTGCAACGCCGTCCATAAGAGTTTCTTCGTCAATATCGCTTCGGTTCTGACGAACGTAGTTGTCGATTTCGGTAAACTTTGCGAACATATTCTCGCGTTCGGTAATGCCGCTTACCTTTTCGTTAAAGTTGCGCAGCGCCAGCACCATTGTGAGTGAAACGGTGATGGCAACCGCAATGATTATCAGGGTGATTGCAGTGCCAAGAGTGATTTTTTTGCCCATTGTGTTCTCCTTAAATTTAATCAGCCGGTAACATAGGGAAGGGGATTGACCGATTTACCGTCCTTACGCACTTCAAAGTGAAGGTGCGCGCCGGTGCTCCAACCTGTGTTGCCGACATTGCCTATCTGCTGACCCATTACCACAACATCGCCGACGTTTACTGTAATGGCGCTCATATGCGCATAAAGGGTGGTTACGCCGCCGCCATGGTCAACGATTACATATGTGCCGTAGCCATATGAATATCCGTTATAAGGACAGTATTTTGTGAATACAACCGTTCCGGTGTTGGCGGCAACTACCTTTGCGCCGTGGATTCCGCCGCCGGAAATATCAATTCCGGTGTGGAAGTCCTTGCCGCCGAAGCGCCAGCCGTAGTCGCAGGTGATTTTGGAAAATCCCGGGGCGGGCCACATCATCTCGCCTCCGACATAATCCGTTTTGGTGGTGGTAAGGTTTCTGTAAATATCCGCAATTTCGTTTTGAAGCTGCTGCGAATATGCGGCAAGCTCCTCGTAGTTCTCCTCATACTCTTTTTGCATGGCGTCAACATCGTGAATACTGCTGCGCGCCTCTATAATGCTGCCCTGAAGCTCCTCTCTCGTCTTTGCAAGTTCCTCTTTTTCGGCTTCAAGCTCGGCTTTGGTTTCGTCAAGTTTCGCTTTTTCTTCGCCAAGGACGGAGAGCTCGTCTTCAAGAATATCCATAAGAGCCTTGTCGTGCTCGTTAAGGCGATTTAAGTACATTGCGCGGGTCAAAAAGTCCGAAACGCTTTCGGAGGAAAGCAGCATAATAAGGGAGTTTGCTCTGTCGGAATAGCCGCCGGTCATGTAGATGGCGCGCACTCTGTCCCGAAAAAGCTGCATACTTGCGCTGATGTCCTCCTCCTTGGCGTCAATTTCCGCCTGCTTTGCGGAAATATAGTCCTGCGTAACGTTAATTTTGTTTTGGCAAAGAGACATTTGGTCGCGGGTGATGCTAATCTGCTCGTCAAGGCTGTTTATCTTCGCCTGAAGCTGAGCCTTTTGAGTTTTCGCATTCTTTATCTTTGCTTTAAGAGCGTTTTGGCGTTCGGTAATGTCCTTCTGCTGGCTTTGCAGATCCTTGAGCTGGTTTTTGTACTCCGCTTCTGCGGCGGAGTCTGTTTTCTTTGTGCTCTTGGAGGACGAGGTGCTTTTGCCGCCGTCGGTTTTGGTCAGCCCGCTTGCGTATGCCGCGGGAGAGGAAAACGCAACGGTTATAATGCAGAGTCCGCAGCAAACTGCGGAGATAAGCCTGCGCTTTACCTTTCTGTTTTTCATTTTTTACCTCCGTAAAACCGGGTTTGGGGAATTTACACTTTAAGGTGCTTGCCGATAAAGGCAACGCAGCCGAATATGCCGATAAGCGCACCGCCGCCCAAAAAGCCTATAAGAAGCTGATGAGATATGGCGGTAAAGGGCACCATTCCGGAAACGAGCATGGAGAACCATTCGGATTTTTGGGAAAGCACCCATTTGGTAAAGTAGTCATAGCCGAAATAGATAAGCCCATAGGAAATCGCACCGGAGATTACGCCAAGGCTCATGCCCTCCACGATAAACGGCAAGCGAATGAAGCCATTGGTCGCACCGACATATTTCATTATGTTTACTTCGCGGCGGCGGCTGAACACAGTTATTTTGATGGTGTTGCCCACAATCATAAGCGAAACCGCAATCAGCAGCCCGATGATAACAACGCCGCCTACGTAAGCCATTTTTTTAAGTCCGGTGATTACGTTTGCCACTTCGGTCATGGCGGAAACGGAAAGCACACCGTCAATATTTTCAATGGCGGCAACGGTGCTTTCCAAGTCGGAAACATCGTCAAAGGTGACTCGATAGGAATCCGGAAGGTTGTTATCCTCCTTGTACGCCTCAAAGAGCAGACCCTCGTCGCCCATGGCACTCATCATTTCGGAAAGAGCCTCGCCCTTCGGGACAAACTCAACTGTGGAGATTTTTCCGGTGGCAATAATCGCCTTTCTTATACGCGCTTGGTCATCTTCGGTGGTGTTGTCATCAAGGTATACGATGGCTTCACTCTGATCCTCAAGCTCGTCCACAACGCTGGAAACGTTAACTGCCAAAAGCGCCGCCGCGCCTATGAGAAGCATACAGGAAACCAGAACGCCGATGGAAGCGAGGGACATCAGCCGGTTGTTCCAAAGGTTTTTGAAGCCCTGTTTTACAAGATAGAAAAAACTGTTCAGCATATGGGCGCCTCCGTTCCTTCCACGTCGCGGATAACTTCGCCCTTTTCAATAGTGATTACCCTGCGGTTAAACTGCTGCACAAGGTCGTGCTCGTGGGTGACCATAACTATGGTAACGCCGAGCTTGTTTATCTCGTTGAGCAGGTCGACTATTTCAAAGGAAAGCTCCGGGTCGATGTTGCCGGTGGGCTCGTCCGCTATGATAAGAGAGGGGGAATTAACAAGCGCACGGGCAAGAGCAACACGCTGCTGTTCGCCGCCGGAAAGCTCGTCCGGCTTGCATTTTGCCTTGTTGGCAAGTCCCACAAGGGAAAGCATATACGGAACCTTGCGCTTTATTTCCTTATTTGAAACATTGGTAACGCGCAGGGCAAAGGCAACATTGTCGTATGCGGTCATATTGGGGATAAGGCGAAAGTCCTGGAACACAACGCCTATTGAGCGGCGGAACTTCGGGATTTTGTACCGGGGCATTTTGCCAAGGTTCTTGCCGTTCACCTTTATAACGCCGGAGCTTGCCCGTTCCTCCCGCAGCATAAGCTTAATCAGCGTGCTTTTGCCCGCGCCGGAGGAACCGACGATGAACACAAATTCGCCGTCGGCAATTCGCAGGCTTACATCGTTAAGCGCGACTGT
This sequence comes from uncultured Oscillospiraceae bacterium, assembly GCA_900553955.1. Lineage (GTDB taxonomy): Bacteria > Bacillota > Clostridia > Oscillospirales > Ruminococcaceae > UMGS1668. The sequence continues at coordinate 8,125 of USFO01000040.1, read as the reverse complement.
GCCGTTGGGGTATTTTTTTGTCACGTTCTGAAATTCAATCAATCTTAGACCTCACAAAAAACAGTTTATAAAATTTAGTTGCCGCAAAAAATCAGTATTTAACCGGGTTAGCGGAAAGATACTTCTTGACCATAAGGGCAACCTTGAATACGATTGCGTGGTCGAACTCGCGCAGGTCAAGTCCGGTCAGCTTCTTGATTTTCTCAAGACGGTAGACCAGAGTGTTTCTGTGTACGAAAAGCTTACGGCTTGTTTCGGAAACGTTCAGGTTGTTCTCAAAGAACTTCTGAATGGTGAAAAGCGTTTCTTGGTCAAGGCTTTCGATGGAGCCTTTTTTGAATACCTCGCGCAGGAACATTTCGCAAAGGGTGGTAGGAAGCTGATAGATAAGGCGCGCAATGCCAAGGTTATCGTAGTTAACGATAGACTTGTCGGTGTCGAACACCTTGCCGACCTCAAGGGCAACCTGTGCCTCCTTGAAGCTCTTTGCAAGATCCTTTATGCCGGTGGCGGTGGTGCCTATGCCCACGTTTACTCTTGTGAAAAACTCGCCGCTGAGAGTTTCGATAATTGAGCTTGCCAGCTTTTCGATATCAGCACTTTCGATGCCGGGCTTGATTTCCTTAACAAGAACAACGTCGGATTCGCTTACGCTGAAAACGAAGTCCTTGTTCTTGTCGGGGAACAGGTTCTGCACAACATCAAAAACGGAAATATCATTGACGGTAAGCACACGGATGAAAAGCACCACGCGGGAAACGTCGGTAGGAAAGCGCAGTTCACGCGCCTTGATATAAATATCTCCGGGGAGAATATTGTCGAGAATTACGTTCTTGATGAAATTTGCGCGATCGTATTTTTCGTCGTAATACTGTTTAATTCCTGCAAGAGAAACAGCCATAAGCGAGCAGAACTGTGCCGCAAGTCCGTCCGTTCCGGCGACAAAAACCGTATATTCCGGGCGGTCGTCCACTCCGAATACTTTATATGTAAATCCGTCGCGGGTATGACATTCGCCATCCGCAGCCATTTCTGAAAGGAGAAAATCGTTGCGCTCACCAACTCGTGCAAGGTCGCTGCAGGCGATAACGGTGGAAGCATCGTCTGCGATACCAACCGTTCTGCCAATACTGTCATGCATCTGATGTATTATACCCTGAAATAATCTGTTTGACATTAAAACCCCTCTTTCACTCGGCATTAAATTAAAAATGCTCTTTTCTTATTTTAAGTTAAAACCCACGAATTTTCAAGACAATTTAGTAAAAAATCCATAAAAATTTTTAATATCTTTTATATCCTTTGAATAACCAACAGGTATTTTTGCATAAAAACCTGACTCATTTTTTGTGCAAAACGCCGTTTTTGCAAAATAGGCCGAATTTGACTAAAATATTAAAGCCCGGTAACAAAACAACCGGGCTTTTGTGCATTTTTTATGATGGATTGGTGAAGATTATATCGGAATAATCTTCCATTCCACAGTTTGGCGGTTCTTCTTTGCTGTATTCTGCAACAAGAGCACGCTGCTCCGCACAAAACTCGCGTATGTAATCCGCGCATTCGCGTCCACGGATTTCATCGGTTGTGCCTCTGTTTTGTTTTTGCAATACTTCCACCTCCACTGCAAAATATTTTGCTTCATTATATGAAGAAGTGCGGCGCAGGGTTTCGACCGAAAAAGTGCTGCTCACCGGAATATAATAAAATCACAAACGGCGGAGGCGATATACTTTGCGAATCATCTATGCGGATATTCTTATTGTAATCAATCTTGCGGTGGATTATCTTGTACTGTTCGGGACGGCGCGGCTGGCGGGCACGCAGTTTTTGCGGCTGCGAGCGCTTGTGGCGGCGGCGATTGGTGCCGGGTATTCGCTCTGCGTGCTGTTTCCATTGCCGCAGTGGGTGCTGTGGCTAAGCAGGCTTGCGGTTTCTGTTGCAATTGTGCTCATTTGCTTCGGCAAGCGAAAGGTGCGTGAGCTTATCCGCCTGCTTGCGATATTTTATCTGTGCGGATTTGTCTTTTCCGGCTTTATGCTGCTCGTTTCTTTGGTGGCGCAGCCGAATGCGTTTTTGCTCAAAAACGGCGTTGTGTATTTCGAATTTTCTGCTATAGAAATCGTGCTCGCGGCGTGCGTCGCCTTCGCACTGACGGAGGCTTTGCGTCGGCTTTTCCGTCACGGAGAAGCCGACGGCGTGTGTATCGCCACCGTGTATTACGGTGATAAAACCGCTGTGCTCAAAGGCTTTACCGATACCGGAAATTCACTTACGGAGCCGCTTTCCGGTGCGCCGGTGGCAGTCTGCCGCCTTGATTCCGTGATCGAAATTCTGCCGCCAAATTTAATCGCCGTGCTCAAAGCCGGAGGTTTGAGCACGGAATACCACGTGTGCCTTGTCCCGTGCTCAAGCATCGGCGGAACGGTGCTCATTTCGGCAATACGTCCGCAGCGTCTTGAAATTGAGCACGGCGGCACGGTGTTTGAAGCGGAGGATGTGATGCTTGGCTTTTCGGAATTTGCTCCGGAAAATACGCTGCTCATCGGTAAAAACATAATCTTGAAAGAAGCAAATAAAAGCTTTACGGAGGTAAGATGAGATGAATATCAAAGACTTTATAAACAGCATAAGAATGCAGCTTTTGCAATTTTTTGCACGGCTTTTTCCCGGGAAAATCTATTACATAAACGGACCGGAAAATCTTCCGCCGCCGCTGACAAAGGAAGAGGAAACTGCCGCCTTTGAGCAGCTTGAGCACGGAAGCCGTAAAGCAAAAAATATGCTCATTGAGCACAACTTGCGGCTTGTGGTTTACATAGCACGCAAGTTTGAATCCACCGGAATCGGTGTGGAGGATTTGACTTCCATCGGCACCATAGGGCTTATCAAAGCGGTAAATACCTTTGAAGCACGTAAAGGCATAAAGCTTGCCACCTATGCATCCCGCTGCATCGAAAACGAGATACTGATGTTCATTCGCAAAACGCAGCCGCAGAAAAACGAGGTTTCAATCGACGAGCCGCTCAAAGTGGACTGGGATGGAAACGAGCTGTTGCTCTCCGATGTTCTCGGCACGGACAGCGACTGCGTTAACCGCGGAATCGAGCAGGACGCAGAGCGTCAGGTGCTCAACGAGGCGGTGAATCGCCTTGGTGAGCGGGAGCATAAAATTATGGTGCTCCGCTTCGGCTTGGCAGGGGAAAAGGAGCACACTCAAAAGGAGGTTGCCGACATAATCGGAATCAGTCAGTCGTATATTTCCCGCCTTGAAAAGAAAATCATCGCGCGGCTGCGGCGTGAGCTTGAAAAAACGGCGCTTTTCTGAGCACGCGCATAGCTTTAGCACCGCGGCGCAAAATATTTCCGAGGTGATATATAATTATGTCTAATAAGAAAAAAGCAAAAAACGCAGCTCCACAGCCTTCGCCGCTTTACAAAACAAATCCGATTCCGCTGGGCGAAGAAACTTCGCCCCGGGCGGAGGAGCTTGCCATTCGCCTTGCGAAACAATGGGTGGACGAAAATCACCTGTAAAACTGCTTCATTTTATAACAAAAATTGTGCAAAAGCGCCGCGCCGGGGCATTTTGGCGCGGCGCTTTCGGCTATATAATCGAAATTTCACGAAATTTGAAAAAAGCAGTGTTCACTTCATTTGTTTTGTGCTATAATATAAATCACTAATGGATTCTGGAAGGAGTGGTTGGTACATGGATGAAATCTGCAAAGAGATTCGCAGAATGACTCTGGAGTGTATCGGCAGCATCGGAAGCGGTCACATCGGCGGCTCTATGTCGATTGTGGAAGTGCTTCGAGTGCTCTATTTTGATAAAATGAATGTGGACCCCAAAAATCCCAAGATGGAGGGGCGCGACAGACTGATTGTTTCAAAGGGTCACGCAGGTCCCGCGGTTTACGCAACCCTTGCGCTGAAAGGATTTTTCCCGAAGGAGTGGCTTTATACCCTCAACAGATTCGGAACCAACCTTCCCAGCCACTGCGATATGAACAAAACTCCCGGTGTCGACATGACTGCGGGGTCTCTCGGTCAGGGATTTTCCTGCGCCGTTGGTGTGGCAATCGGCTCTAAGATTAAAAAAGACGGCGCGGCCATCTATTCCATAATCGGTGACGGCGAAAGCCAGGAGGGTCAGATTTGGGAAGCTGCAATGCTTGCCGCGCAGAAGAAGCTTGATAATTTCATTGCGTTCACCGACAAGAACAATATGCAGCTTGACGGCTACACCGACGATATAAACTCCCTTGGCGACCTGAAAGCAAAATGGAGAGCCTTCGGCTGGTACACACAGGAAATCGACGGTCACGACTGCAAAGCAATTTCCGAAGCAATCGACCGAGCCAAGGCCAAGAAGGGTAAGCCTTCCATGATTATTCTCGATACTATAAAGGGCAAAGGCGTAAGCTTTGCCGAAACGGCGGGACCTGCCTGTCACAGTATGTCCCTGCCGAAAGATAAAGTCGAAGCCGCTCTTGCGGAGCTTCAGTAAGGGGGTACGAACGCTATGATGATGAGAGAAGTTTTTGGAAACACCCTTGCTGAAATTATGGAGCATGACGAGCGCATCTGCGTGCTCGACGCCGACCTTGCGAACTGCAACGGTACGAAGAAGCTCCAGCAGCTTTATCCGGAACGCGCCTTTGAAGTGGGCATTGCGGAGCAGAATATGGCTTCCGTTGCCGCGGGACTTTCATCCTATGGATTTGTTCCGTTTATAAGCTCTTTCACTCCGTTTGCGACAAGAAGAATCTGCGACCAGATAGCTGTTTCTATCGCATACGCGAAGCAGAACGTAAAAATCGTGGGAACCGACCCCGGTATTTCCGCACAGCTTAACGGTGGCACACACATGAGCCTTGAGGACGTCGGCGTTCTGCGCTCCATTCCCACTATGGTTATTTTTGAGCCTGCGGACAATGCCCAGCTAAGGCAGGCGCTGCCGCAGATTATCGAGCATTACGGGCCCGTTTATATCCGTATGTTCCGCAAGGAAACTCCGGATATTTTCGAGGACGAGAACTATAAATTCAACCTTTTCAAAGCCGACAAAATCTACGACGGTAAAGATGTAACCGTCTTTGCAACCGGAATTATGGTAAAACGCGCCATGGACGCTGCAGAAATTCTGAAAGAGGAAGGCATAAGTGTGGAGGTAATCAATATCCACACCATAAAGCCCATTGACGAAGAAGCGGTTGTGAAATCCCTCAAAAAGACCCGCTGCGCCGTTGTTGCGGAAAACCACAACATCATCGGAGGGCTTTTCTCCGCTGTGGCGGAGGTTGCCGCGCAGAAATGCCCCACCCCCATGGTTCCTGTGGGAACGAAAGATGTTTTCGGCGAAGTGGGCAAGCTGCCTGAGCTTTCCGAAAAGTTCGGCATGACCGTTGAGAATGTAATCGAAGCGGTAAGAAAAGCCGTTTCAATGAAATAAAGGGGATATATCAATGAAAAAGAAAACCAAAAAGCCGATTTTTGATAAGCGTGCACCCGGCGGAAAAATGATTGTTTACGGCGCGGTGCTCGTTATCATAGGCGGCATTATCAATTCATATTGGGCATGGAGATATGCTTTAGTCGCGCTCTTCGGCGCCGCGCAAACAAGCGACGTGCTCGGTTACACCGTTTCCCTCTGTCTGCAAACGGCGCTTTCGCTGCTTGTGGCTCTTGACGGAATCAACAATCGTAACCGCCCCAGCAAAGGGCGCAAGGTTATGATTAACGCCATCTGCGTTTTTGCTCTTGCAATTATTCTGCTTATACAGAACGGTTCCGGCGAAGGAACGGGACTGGTTATCGCTGCAGTTTCTGCCGGCGGCTCAATTATGATGTTCCTTGGCGGACTTCAGAACAGAAAAGTTTTCGGAAACGGAAAATAAAACAGCCAAAAATCCTCCGGAATGACGCCGGAGGATTTTTCGGCGCAAGGAGAAAGATGAATAAATTTATAAAAAAGCAGTCGCCGGCGCGCATAATAGCTTTGGGCTTCGCGGTTACGCTGCTTATCGGGTCGGCACTGTTGTGTTTGCCGTGCAGTGTAAAAAGCGGCATAACGCTGAGGTATATTGACGCGCTTTATACCGCGGCAAGCGCCGTTTGTGTAACAGGGCTTACAACGGTTGATCCAGGCAGCACTTTTACCGCATTCGGGCAGGTTATAATAGCGCTGCTTATACAGATAGGCGGCCTTGGGCTTACATCCGTCGGTGCGGGAGTAATTCTTGCCATGCGCAAACGCATGAATATTAAAGAGAGAAATATAATTCGTGATGCCATGAATCTTGATTCGGGAAAAGGAATAGTTCGCTTTTTGAAAAGCGTCTTTCTTACCACCGTAATCTGCGAGCTTATAGGTGCGGCGCTGAGCTTTGTGACCTTTGCGAGGGATTATCCCTTTATAAAGGCGGTGGGACTGAGCCTTTTTCACTCGATATCCGCGTTCAACAATGCAGGCTTTGACGTGCTCGGCAACGGAACGAGCCTTATGCCATATAAAAACGATGTGTGGCTTAATATTGTAACCTGCGCGATTATATTTTTTGGTGGAATCGGATTCCTTGTTATAAGGGAATTGATTGAAAAGAAGTTACACTGGAAAAAGCTTTCTGTGCATTCAAAGGTTGTGCTTTCCACCAGTGCAGCGCTTATTTTTGCAGGCACACTGCTTTTTAAGCTTACGGAGAACATAAGCTGGCTCGGAGCGCTGTTCCAAAGTGTTTCCGCAAGAACTGCGGGATTCTGTACATACCCGCTCGGAGGATTTACAGATGCAGGACTTGTGGTTATGATGGCGCTTATGTTCATTGGCGCTTCGCCCGGTTCAACCGGCGGCGGTATAAAGACCACCACGTTTTTCGTTTTGTTCAAGGGCGTGAGATCCGCGGCAACGAATGAATCCGAAAAGGCGTTTAAGTATTCAATACCGCAGGATGCATTCCGCAAAGCGGCAATTATAGTGATTATGGGCATTTCAGTAGTGCTTACGGGTATATATTTTATGTGTGTGATGGAACCGGAAATTCCGCTTCGGGATATCGCCTTTGAAATGGTGAGTGCCTTTGGCACGGCGGGGCTTTCCACCGGAATAACCGGCGGCCTTTGCGACGGCGGCAAGCTGCTTTCGATTTTGATTATGTTTATAGGAAGGCTCGGTCCGCTTACCATAGCTACTTTGTGGCATTTTACAAATGGTGAACGTGCTGTTTATCCCGAAGGAAACATTTCCATCGGATGATTGGGAGGATTTTATGTTTGGAAAAAATAAAAAAGAGGATACAACCTACGGAATAATCGGTCTCGGACGCTTCGGAAGCGCCCTTGCAAGGGAGCTTGCGGAAAGCGGCGCGGATTTGATAGTCCTTGACCAGGACGAGGAAAAGGTGCGGGAAATGCGCGACCTTACGGAGAACGCCTTTGTGGTGAGGAACCTCGATAAGAAAACCCTGCTCGAAACCGGCATACAGAACAGCAGCGTTGCGGTGGTGTGCATCGGCGAGGCTCTGGATACCTCGATTCTCGTTACGCTGAATCTTGTGGGCTTCGGAATACCCACGGTAGTTTCAAAGGCAACCAGTGCCGAGCACGGCGAAATTCTTGAAAAGCTCGGCGCAGAGGTGGTTTATCCGGAGCGTGATATGGCGATCCGCCTTGCGCACAGGCTTGAAGCTTCACGTACGCTTGATTTTATCCAGCTCAGCGAAAAGCTTAATATTTCAAAGATACTCATTTCGGAAAAGGCGGTGGGCAAAACCGTAAAGGAAACAAACTTCCGCGGAAAATTTGGTGTAAATATTATTGCAATAGAAAGCGGAAGCACACTTATTGAAACCGTACATCCGGATTATTCCTTCAAAACCGGAGATAAAATCTTTGTTTCCGGCAGCAAAGAGGGTCTTGACCGCCTTTCAGATTGGGCAGAAAAGTAATAAAAGCGGCTCGTGCTCAAATGAAGCACGCAGAATGTAAAATAAAAAACGTGCTCATTTTGAGCATAAGATTATTGCGTACAAAAAAGCATCGGTGCTCAAATAGGCACCGATGCTTTTTTGTATTCGTAGGACAACCACTGGCTCTGCCAGTGGAAAAAAAGCTTTAGCTATGGACA
>USFO01000039.1 GCA_900553955.1 uncultured Oscillospiraceae bacterium | reverse complement strand
CTCCTATAGTAGTTTCTTTAATTCTACCATAGGAGGTCTCTTTTTTCTATTGTCCATTTTTTATGGACTTGTTCATTAATGCCGTCCTTTTGCTTTCATTCTATCACCTTGTAATTCTGCGCAGCCTCTTCCTTGCGCGGGGATTCCGTGACGGAAACAACCTGCACTTTCAGCGGGCGCTGCCCAAGCTGAATTTCAATCACGTCGTCCTCCTTCACTTCGTAGGAAGCGCGTGCGACCTTGCCGTTCACCAAAACCCTGCCCGCGTCGCAGGCCTCGTTCGCAATAGTGCGGCGCTTGATAAGGCGCGTCACCTTCAGGTATTTATCAAGTCGCATATTCTTTCCCTTTCTTTCTGAGGTATTAAAAAGCCCCTGCCAAAGCGACAGGGGAAAAATCACAAAATGATTATTTGGAAACAGCTTCTTTAAGAGCTTTGCCGGCTTTGAAGGACGGGAGCTTGGAAGCTTCAATGGTGATTTCCTCTTTGGTTCTGGGGTTTACGCCTTTTCTTGCAGCGCGGTCTTTAACTTCGAAGGTGCCGAAGCCTACGAGCTGTACGGATTCGCCGCTGGCAAGAGCCTCGGTGATGGATTCGATAACAGCGTTAACTGCTTTTTCGCTGTCCTTCTTGGAAGAACCTACTTTGGTTGCTACTGCTGCGATAAGATCAGATTTGGTCATTTTAAAAATACCTCCGTTTTGTAATCTGCGGCTTTGCCGCTTTTTAATTTGTTAAACGTTTTTGGCCTCCAGCCAAAGGGAATTGAGTTCCTCTCCTTTTATTTCGGAGAGTTTTTTGCCGGACTCCGCGGCAAGGCTTTCCGCCTTTTTGAACCGCTTGATAAACTTGTCGGAAGCCGCAGTAAGGCACTGCTCCGGCTCAATATCAAGGGTTCGCGCGGTGTTCACCGCAGAAAACAGCACGTCACCCATCTCCTTGCAGCATTTTACAATGTCGTTGGAACGCACTGCTTCCTTCAGCTCCGCAACCTCTTCATCCAGCTTGCCAAGGGACCACACCAGGCTGTGGGAGAATCCGCCCGCTTTTTCCGCCCGGTGCTGAAGCTTTGCACAGCGCATAAGCGCGGGCAGCTGCTTCGGCACCGCGTCCAAAGTGGCGCTGCCGGTCTGTTCCTTGGTTTCATTCTTGATTTCTTCCCATCTGTCCAGCACCTTTTCGGCGGAATCCGCTTTTTCATTGCCGAAAACATGCGGGTGCCGCACAATAAGCTTTTTGCAAATGCCGTCGCAGACATCGTTGAAATCAAAATTGCCTTTTTCTTTTTCCATCTGGGCATGGAACACCACCTGAAGCAGAACATCGCCCAGCTCCTCCTTGAGCTTCGCCAGGCTATCCTCGTCAATGGCCTCCACCGCTTCATAGGTTTCCTCAATAAAGTTTGCGCGAATGGAAGCGTGGGTCTGTTCCCTGTCCCACGGGCAGCCGTTTTCACTTCTCAGCAATGACATAATTTTAACAAGGTCGTCTACCGTGTATTTTTCCTTTTTGCCAAAATCAGCCTGCATAAAAACAGCCTCCTATTATTTTATCGTAATAAGTGTAATTTTTCAAGTATTTCTGCGATTTTTTCGCCTTTTGGAAGCATTAAAAAATCTTTTTTTGTGATTGTGCGGGTCAAAAGCACCGCAAACACATAGATTACCGCCGCAATAAGTATTGCAATGACGGTGGAAATATTAGATGAAAGCTTCAGAATCTGTCCCAGCCAATAACCCAGCTTTGCACCCAGCGCACAAAGCCCGCCGGCGAAAATCGGCTTTATGAATATGGCGTAAATGTTGATTCGTATTCCGCCGAAATGGTTGATTGCCAAAATGTCCGCAGCCATAATCAGAATGTAGCACATAAGCGAGCCGTATGGCGCCGCTTTTATATTAAAAGAAGGCACCGCCACAAGAATAAAGTTCATCAGAAGCTTGACCGTTGCACCGCCAAGCATAAAGAACAGCGGCAGCCGTTCTTTGCCTATTCCCTGCAAAACGCTGTGGCAGGAGGCGCACACGCAGACGAAGATTACGGTTATGCCCATAACCTCCAGCATGGGTGCCGCGATCTCAACTTCGGTCAGGCGTTTGGGGTAAAGCAGTGTCAAAATCGGCTTTGCCAGAACTGAAAGTCCAAAGCCCGCCGGAATTGCCACCAAAGTGGTTAATCGCAGAACTGTGTCGATTGAGTATTTGATTCTGTGACGGTTGTGTGATGTCCAAGCCACTGCAACATTGGGTAAAGCCGCCGTTCCGAAGGTCATTGCAATGGTCGGAACGAGGTTGAACATGGTCACAGGCATGCCGGAATAAACTCCGTACAGGTAGTTCGGAATGCCCGCGGCGTCAAGTCCCTCGGGCAAAAGCCCTTCGTACATTGCCATAACCGTTGCGTGGTCAAGGCGCAGCGCATAATCAATGCGGTTGATAATCGAAACAAGGTCAATTAAGTTTGTAATGTTCGTTGAAAGGGTCGCCAAGCAAATCGGGACGGAAATGCTTATGAGCGTTTTGAGCAGCACCCGCTTGGAGGTTGCCTCCGGTGCGTCCATAAGCTCCGATTGGGTGATTCCGTCGCCCTTAAGGCGATAATGCAGCATCATATATAACATTCCCACCATGGTGGAAATCATTACACCGCAGATGGCGGCTGCCGCCGCAATCGGCGCAACGGCGCTTTGCGCAGTCAGACTTTCGGTGGAAATGCCAAGGTCAATACCGTAAAAGCTGCCCTTTTCTTCGTAAACCTTTATGCCCCAGTTGTAAACGAGCAGCGTCAGGGTCAGACCCACGCCCACCTTTACAACCGCTTCGATAACCTGAGATATCGCCGTGGGGTACATATTGCGTAAGCCTTGGTAATACCCGCGGTAAGCGCTTGTCATGCAAAGGAAGAACACTGCCGGCGAAAGCATAATTACCGAAAGGAATGCGCCGGGGTTGTTACACACCGTTCCCGCAAGGAACTTGCTGCCGAACAGCATAATAACGCTGCCCACAGTGCCCGTGACCACAAAGCAGGTCATGGAAATCTGAAAAATCCTGCGCACATCGCAATAGCGCACCATGGTAACGCATTCCGAAACCATTCGTGCAACGGCAATGGGTATGCCCGCCGTGGCTATGGTATAAAGCGGCGTGAATATCTGATAGGCCGTGTTGTAATAGCCAAAGCCTTCGCCGCCGAAGATGTTCATCAGCGGAATTTTGTAAACAGCGCCTATGATTTTTACTATAATTGCGGCAACGCTTAAAATAAGCGCCCCCTGGAGGAAGTTCTGTTTTTTTCTGGTCATTAAAGCCCTCCGCGCTTCAAAAGCTGTGACCGGAAAGCCGAACTTTCCGGTCACGGAAGATTGTGTTTGCCGTTTAGATTTTTTCGATTATTTTGGGAAGATAATAGCTTATCTTATCGTAAACCTTGTTAATGTCTATGGTTTTGTACTTGCCGTCACGGTAAATTACGTCGCCGTCAACCATGGTGAGCACAACATCGCTGCCCTGTGCGGAAAAAACAAGGTTCGCCAGCACGTCGAAGCAGGGAACAAGGTGCGGACGGTTGAAGTCCACCACCGCAAGGTCGGCCTTGTTGCCCTTTTTGATAACGCCGGTATCGGTTCTGCCCTGAGAAATTGCGCCGTTCACCGTCGCCATTTTGAAAATCTCCTTAGGAGAAACCTCGCCTGCATTACCGGAGCTGCCCCTTGCTATCATGGCGGCAAGGTGCATCTCCTCGAACATATTGAGGTTGTTGTTGCTTGAGGCACCGTCCGTACCGAGTGCGACATTGATGCCTGCGTCAAGCATTTTTCTGATAGGAGCAAAGCCGGAGCCAAGCTTCATATTGCTGGAGGGGCAGTGCGTAACGCTGACATGGTTCCTTGCAAGGCACTCAATATCCTCGTCCTCCACCCAAACACAATGCGCAAGGTTGGTGGGGTTCTCATAAAGGCCGCATTTTTCGAAATAGAGAGCCGGAGTCATTCCGTGGCGCTGCTTGCACTCCTCGTGCTCAAGCTTCGTTTCGGACAAATGTGCGTGGATACGAAGATTATTCTCCTTGGCGAACGCCGCGGTTTCTCTTACAAGGGATTCGCAGGAGGAATACTCCGCATGAAGTCCGAACTCGTGAACGAATCTGCCCTTGGTGCGGCAGTATTTCTGAATTTCCTCATAGGTGTCCTTGAAATAATCCATCTTTTTGAGGGAGGTTCCGTCTGTTCCCACGGGAGGGTTGCTGAAATTGCATTTCATGCCGGATTCCTTGACTACCTTTGCGGCAATCCTGTCAAAGAAATACATATCGGTAAAGGAGGTCGTGCCGCAGGCCATCATTTCCGCCATGGCGAGCATACCTGCCCAATAAATGCTGTTTTCGTCCCACTGCGCCTCAAAGGGGAAGATTTTTTCGGTCAGCCAGCGCTGAAGGGGTAAATCCTCTCCGTAGCCGCGCATAAGAGTCATGGCGGCGTGGGTGTGGTTGTTCACCAAACCGGGAATAAGCACCTTTCCCCTGCCGTCGTACACCTCGCCGTAGCCCCAATCTGTCTTTTCGGTGGAGATATAGTCGATTACGCCGTTCTTCGTGCCGACATAGGCATGCTCCACGGCGTTGAAATTTTCGTCGATGTAAGTAATGTCCTTAAAGAGCATTATTCTTTCCTCCTGTTTTATTCACTCGGCAATTATTCCGCCGCAAGAACTCTTGCCGCGGTGCGAATAAGCTTTTTGAAGTCGCCGTCCACTCTTTGGCAGACGTCGTCCACCTCCGCCAAGGTAAGCGCTCTCGGCAGAACGCCCGCCGCCATATTGGTGACAACGGAAATGCCCAGAACCTTTATTCCGCAGGCCGCCGCCATAATCACCTCGGGAACGGTGCTCATGCCCACAACGTCGGCTCCCAGCACCCGCAGCGCCCTTATCTCCGCCGGAGTTTCAAACTGGGGACCGGGCATATATGCGTAAACGCCGGTTTTCAGCGAAATGCCGGTTTCTGCCTCGAACTCGCCTATCACGCGGTTACGCATATACTCGCCGTAGGTGTCGCTCATATCAAAAAATCTTCCGGTGCCGAAAATGCTTGCGTCCTCGCCGCGAAGGGGGCTGTCGTCAAAGAATTTGATATGGTCGGTGAGCATGACGAAATCGCCGGGCTTATACTCTGTATTTATGCCGCCGGCAGCGTTCGTCATAATTATTTTTTCAACGCCCAAAGCCTTGAGCACGGCAATGGGATATGCACACTCCGCAAAGGAATTGCCCTCGTAGAAATGCAGTCTGCCGCTCATTACGGCAACGGGAACCTTGTCGAGGGTTCCTATTACGAGCACGCCCTCGTGGCTCTTTTGTGCGGGGGAATTCCAGCGGGGAATGTTCTTGTAGGGAATTCTCACCGCACCCTCTATTTCGGACGCTATGGAACTTTGTCCCGTGCCGAGGATTATTGCGATTTTGGGGCGCACTCTGGTCTGTGCCATAATGAACTCCGCGGAGCCTTTTACTTGATTATAAGTCAGCATTGGTCTGCCTCCGTTTTTTTGCTTATTATGTTTTTATCAGTCTGCGTCAACGTCGAGGGAATCGTCGGCTTTGGCTGCCTCTGCCGCCTCGTCCATCATTTCGTCGATTTCCTTTTCGATTTCGGGGTCCGCTTTTTTCTCCTCGGAGGGTGCCGCCTCCGGCTCGGCTTCGCCCACGGCCTCCGCCTCCGCATAAGAGGCATAGCCTGCCTTTACGGCGTTCATGGCGGCGAAAAGTCGCTCGATTTCGGCGAAGTCCTCGTCAAGCTGCTCATAAAGCACAGCGATAACGTCGGAAACGTCCTCTTTGTTCTTGTATCCGCCGTAAATGATTTCGCCAAGGCGCTCATAGTTATCTCTTACTCTGTTTTTCAGTTTAAGGTGCTCCAGTTTAAGACGGGAAAGCTCAACCGCATCGCCGGTTCTTCTTCCCACTTCCTGCCCGACCGCTTTAAGGTCGGAGCAAAGGTTGCTCAATACTTCATTTATATCTGCCATTGGTATAACCCCTTTCCTGCAAATTTTTCCTTTATAATTATATAACTAAGTGGCGGATAAATCAATGCAAAAAGCCGAATTTCAGCCGACAAATTCGTGAAGAAGCGAATTTTCCGGCACTATATCTGCGCTTATGCTGTCAAAATAAGAAAGTCTATCCGCAAGCTTCCTTGCCATGTCAGAAAACGGCGAAATCTCCGTGATTGTTTCAAGCGCGGGCGCAATTGCCGCACCGAGCACCGCCGGTTCGTAAGCAAGGGATGTGTTTATATGCATATCCGCGGTGTGAATATATGGCTTTATGTAGGTTTCTTCTCCCCGCAGAACGCTTTGCCACTGGGCAAGAGTCTTTTCCGCAGGCCAACCGCGGAAAAGCTCGTCGCGCACCGCACGGCGCAGCAGACGAATATCCTGTGCGGTAAACATGGTTTCGCCGTAATATTCGTATCTCGACTGAGTTCCTACATAAATCCTCATAACGTCCTTTGCAGGTATGCCCTCCGTAAGCTGCGGATTGAGTGCATATATGCCCTCCACCACCAGAACGCCGTTTTTACCGAGGGAAATATGATTTGCCTCGGCTCTCCTCTGCTGATTCGGGAAATCGAATATGGGAAAGTCCGCCTCGCCCTTTTCGTCAAGGTCGGCGAAGCATTTATGCGCGCCCGCCAAATCAAAGCCGCTTATGCTCTCCATATCGTAGGTTCCGTCTTCGTTTTTCGGCAGGTACTTAATTCCGAGGTAAAAGTCGTCGAGGGAAACGAGCTTCGCTTCCGTTCCCGCGGCGCAGAGCACCTCGCAAAGGCGCTTTGCAAAGGTGGTTTTTCCGGAGGCGGAGGGGCCCGCCACGAGCACCGCTTTAAGGCTTTCGCCCGCGCCGATAACTTCCCCCGCCGCCGCCATAATGTCAAAGGTGATTTTGTTTTCGCAGTCCGTCACCAGCTTTTCTATGTTCTTTTCTGCGAAATAGTTAAGCTCGTTCGGGTCATATCTTCTGCCGAAGCGGAAATCTCTCATAGAATTCTTTCACCTGCTCTTTCCTTTCGTTCATCTGCTCAAAGCGCTCGATATATTCATACGGATATTTGAAGTTGAATATGCGCTCGATTTTCTTGTCGTAGGGTGCTTTCATCTTTGTAACGCCGCCCGCTCCGGCGGAAAGTATGGTGTGGGTTTCGTCCATAATAAATATGTTATATATACCCTCCTTGCCGGGCTTGCAGAAGCCCACGTTCTCAAGGTTGTCCACCGTTCCCTTTTGACGGTACAGGTAGTACGGAAAATAGCCTGCCTTTGCAAATTCGCCGTAGGCGTACTCGTTCATGGCGTCCGCCGTAGCTGCGAAAACGCTTTGCGCCATGGGTGCAAGGTTCGCCCCGTGCTTCACCGTCAGCGTGTGCAGAGTTATATTGTCCGGGTCGAGGGCAATAATCTCCGCAACGGTTTTGCGGAACTTTTCCATATTATCCCCGGGCAGGCCGGAAATTAAATCCATATTTATGCTGTCAAATTCAAATGTTTTCGCCAGCGCGAACGCCCTTTTGACCTCCTCGGCGGTGTGCTTTCTGCCTATGGCGGCGAGCACGCCGTCGTCCATGGTCTGCGGGTTTATGCTTATTCTTCCCACGCCGCATTTTTTGAGCACCGCAAGCTTCTCCGCGGTTATGGTGTCCGGTCTGCCCGCTTCGACGGTCACTTCACGAACGCCGGACATATTGAAGCTCTCGTTCACCGTGCTCAAAACTCTGTCAAGCTGCTGTGCCGTGAGCACCGTGGGCGTGCCTCCGCCCATATACACCGTTTCAAGGCGAAGCCCCAGCTCCCCTATGAGCACGGCTATGTCTTTAAGCTCGCCGCAGAGCAGCTCCACATACTGCGGAATGAGCTTCGCCGCCTTTTCCACGCTGTGGGAGGTAAAGGTGCAGTATGAGCACCGGCTCGGGCAGAATGGTATGGAAATATAGAGGCTTACGGAATTGGGCTTTGAGGATGCTCGGATTTCAAGCTCGTGCTCCATGGTGGTGAGCAGCAAATCCAGCTTTTCCTCGGAAACAAGGCGCTGTGTGCTCAGTTTTTCGCGGATTTCTCCCTCGGAAAGCCCCTCGTCGTGCATTTGCATGGCAAGCTTCACCGGACGAATACCCGTGAGCACGCCCCATTTCGGGCGGATGCTCAAAATTTCCGTGAGCACGCCGAAGGCGGCAAGCTCCAAATTTCGAGCATGCTCATTTTCCGCACGGCGTTTCGCCTCGGCATATTTTCCGTCGATTTTTGCTTTGACGGTGATTTCGCCGCCGTCAACCGCCGTATAAATATAGTCCTCCTCCGCCGGAATTTGCGGGTTTTCTGTTATTTTAAGCTCTCTGCCGTGAAGAAACATCCGGCAGAGAGCTTCCGCTTCATAGCGAAAAGGATGAGAATCGATTATGAGCACCATTTTATATTCCGAGTCCCATTGCTTTTCTCAAATATGGATTGGCGTAGCGTTCCACAGCCATATTGGTTTCCGGACCGTGACCGGGGTAGATTTTATAATCTCCCTCAAGCTCGCCTATCTTTTTAAGGGATTTGCGAATTTCCTTTGTGGAGCTGCCGTAGAGGTCGGTTCTGCCGCAGGTGCGGGACATAATGGTGTCGCCGCTGAAAATGCAGTCGCCGCAAATAATTACCGCGGAGCCCTTGGTGTGTCCCGGAGTCGCCATAAACTTGAACGAAAGCTCCGCCACCTTGATTACATCCCCGTCGGAAACAAGCATATCCGGGTCTGCGGTAACATTGTCGCCGCCCACAAGGGATGGATCCCGGCAAATATCCTCGTCCTCTTTCATAATCACAATCTGGCTCTGCGGAAAAGCGCGTTTTACCGCGTCCGCGGCGCCGATATGGTCAAAATGACCGTGGGTGAGCAGGATATACTTTACCTTTGCACCCAGCTCCTTTGCCTTGTCTATGATTTTGTTTGCCTCTGCGCCCGGATCGACTATCACGGCGCTTTTATCATCGGATGTGACGATATAGCAGTTTGTTTGGTATGCTCCTACTGTAATTTCGGTGATTTCCATATATTCTCCTCCTTAAAATTAAAGAAGCTCAGCCTGACTTATTTCCATTCGTCCGTATCAAGAATTATTGTAACCGGGCCGTCGTTTTCTATGTGCAAAAGCATATCTCCGCCGAAAACGCCCTTACCCACCTCCGGCACGCCGTTAAATTTAAGCCGCTTTATGAAGTATTCGTAAAGCTCGTTTGCCTGAATGGGTCTTTGCGCGTTTATGAACGAAGGCCGCTTGCCGTGTCCGCAGTCGGCGCAGAGGGTGAAGTTTGAAACCACTATCACCTTTCCGCCCACGTCATCCAAGGCAAGGTTCATCTTGCCGTTTTCGTCGGCGAACACCCTCAGTCCCGCAATTTTTGCCGCAAGAGCGTCCGCCTCTGCCTGAGTGTCCTGCTTGGTCACCCCGAGCAGCACCAAAAAGCCCTTTTCTATCCGCGAAACGGTTTTGCCCTCACATTCAACCGCTGCGGAACGCACCACCTGAAGCACAGCTCTCATTAAAATTCCCCTTTAGCTTATATTCTTTCCACGCTGTCAACGTTGCGTATCCGCCGCAGCGCCTCGATTGTGCCTTTAAGCTGCTCCACGCCGCCGGTTTCCACCGTCACTCGAACCTCGGCGTTGCCGTCCGGCAGCTCCCTCGCAATCAGCGTGTGCATTTGCACATGCAGGTTCGCAAGGGTTATGCTCACATCCGCCACCAGACCTCCTCTGTTCGGTCCTTTTATAAGAATAACCGATTTGTAGGTGTCCTTTATACTGTCGGACCAGTTCGCCGTGACCCAGCGCCCCTTTTGTTCCTCTTCTGTCTGTCCCTTTATTGCGGTGGCGCAGCTCGTCTTGTGAATTGTAACGCCGCTGCCGCGGGTCACATAGCCCACAATATCGTCCCCGGGGAGCGGGTTGCAGCAGTGCGCGAATTTCACAAGGCAGCCCTCAAGCCCTTCGACTATAACGCCGTTGCTGCTTTTGGTGCGGCGCTTCTGCACCGGCTGCGGAGCCACAGGCTCCTCCGTCTTGCGGTAGCGGTGAACAAATTCGTCCTTCGCCCAAGGGAGAATTTTTGAAATGGTAATTCCGCCGTAGCCCACGGAGGCATAAAAATCCTCTATGCTGTTGCAGTGCTGGCGCTTTGCGATTTCTCCTATGAACTCGGAATACTGCGGCTCGTCAAGCAGAATAAGGTTTCTGCGGAACTCACGCTCCACCAAAATTCTGCCCTCGGCAATATTCTCCTCCCGGCGCTCCTTTTTGAACCAGCTTCTGATTTTCGTTCTGGCGGAGCTTGTTTTGGCTATATTCAGCCAGTCCCGGCTCGGCCCGTGACCGGGTGAGTTCGTGGTGATAATCTCCACTATCATACCGGTTTTCACTTCGGTATCGAGGGAGACTATTCTTCCGTTTATCTTTGCCCCCACCATGCGGTTGCCCACCGCCGTGTGAATGGCATAGGCAAAGTCCACCACCGTGGAGCCGAGAGGCAGATTGATAACGTCGCCCTTCGGCGTGAAAACAAACACCTCGTCTATGGCAATATCCGTTTTTATGGTGTGAACTATATCCTCAACGTCGTCCAGCTCCTGCTGCTGCTCAAGAAGCTGACGAACCCACGCCAAACGCTCCTCAAGCTCGTTTTTGCCCTGTATTCCTGCCTTATATTTCCAGTGCGCCGCGATACCGTATTCAGCCGTGTGGTGCATATCCCATGTGCGTATCTGAATTTCAAAGGGAATACCCTTGCTGTCAATACAGGTGGTGTGCAGGGACTGGTACATATTCTGCTTCGGCGTGGAAATATAGTCCTTAAACCTGTCCGGAATCGGACGAAACAAATCATGCATTACGCCAAGCACATAATAGCAATCATAAACCGTGTTTACGATTACGCGCACAGCGTAAATATCATAGATTTCCTCCATGGATTTGCCCTGCTCGTAAATTTTGCGATATATTCCGTAAACGCTCTTTATGCGCCCCATAAGATAAAACTCGCAGTTTTCCTTGCGCAGACGCTCGTCTATTTTATCCTTTATGTGGTCGAGGAACTCCTTCTGCTCGTCCTTTTGCATTTCCATGCGGCTTTCAATGTCGTGATAGCCCACCGGGTCGAGCACCCGAATACAGCGATCCTCAAGCTCCTCCATAATCGGTCGGATACCGAGTCTGTGCGCCAGCGGAGCATAGATTTCCATGGTTTCATGGGCTATGCGGCGCTGCTTCTCCACCGGCTTTGCGTCGATGGTACGCATATTGTGCAGACGGTCGGCAAGCTTTACTATGATTACGCGAATGTCCTTTGCCATTGCCATGAACATTTTGCGCACATTCTCCGCCTGCTGCTCCTCCTTGGAGGCGTTGTTGACCTTTTTTATTTGTTTCAGCTTGGTAACGCCGTCAACCAAGTTTGCAACATCCGTGCCGAATTCCTTTTTGATTTCCTCAAGGGTAATGTCGGTGTCCTCCACAACGTCGTGCAGAAGCGCCGTTACCACCGTATCCGTATCCATGCCAAGTTGGACGGTTATCTTCGCTGCCTCCACCGGATGAACTATATACGGCTCTCCGCTTGCCCTGAACTGTCCGGAATGTGCCTTTTCGGCAAGAAGATATGCCTTCTCAATGCGTTCCATATCGTAGCCCTTGCCCGGGTCTATCATCTTTTTAAGCTCTTCAAAGTATTCGGACATATCTTTTCACCGCCTTTCATTTTCATTTTTCTTTATCATATTTTTTCAGGCTCGGTTCTCCGAACGCAGCTCGCCGAGTATTTTCGAATTCTCTATATCAACCTTGCTTGTGGGCAAAAGCGCGATTTCTTCCGCTTTGCCGTCGAATTTGCGGGAAATAAGCCCCATTTCCTCCATTATATCAAGGCAAAGACGCATTTTGCAGGAATCCATGGCGCAGTCCTTGTTTTCTCCGGTAATTCTTCCGAACAGCACGTCAAGCTCGCCGCGGAATGTGCCGTGGCTGCGGATATAGCGGTAAATTACAGCTATATCGCCCCGCTCCGGAACATCCTCCCCGGGAATTTGTTCGCCCCTTTTGTAGCCGTCGTAAATCAGATTGCCGCAGAAGAGCCTTTCCTGGCTCAGCGAGGACGGACGAACGTCGCGGATTTTCACGGAAACGCGGTTTTCTCCGTTGAACTCGTTCACCTCGCAGGTGGCCGCCACATCGACAATATCGCCCACATTGTAGGGAAAATCCTCCTCGGTCATACCGAAATACACGGCATAGAACGAAAGCCCTGCTTTCTTAAAGCGTATGCGAAGATGCTTTCCGCCTCCTATGGGATAAATTCCGTCCACAATCACCTTGCGGAAAGCAAACACGGGCATTTCGTTCGCCGCGCCGAAGGGCTCCAAAAGCTGAAGTGAAGAAATATTATCCACTGTAAGCTCCGCCGGATCCATAACCCGGTCAAGCTTTTGGGTAAACACGGGCATAAGCTCGAAATTATTCTTGGCAAATTCATTTATCTTTTTGCGGAAAGCATCTACCTTATCCGCATCCATACTCATTCCCGCCGCAAAGGGATGTCCGCCGTATCGGGTGAGGCAGTCTGCGGAATAGCTCACCGCCTCTATCATGGAAAAGCCCTCCACGCTGCGTGCAGAGCCTCTTGCCTCGTCGCCGTCCCGTGAGATAAGCACGCAGGGCTTGCCGGTGTGCTCCACCACCTTTGCGCAAACAATGCCGATTACGCCGTGATGCCAGCCCTCGCCCTCTATTACAATAACTCTGTCGTTAAGTATATCCGCCTTCTCCGCATAGAGCTTATCCACCTCCGCAGCTATATCCTGCTCAAGCTCTTGCCGACGGTGGTTCTGCTCACAAAGGTCGCGGGCAAGCTCTGCGGCGCGTTCCTCGTCCTCGGTGGTAAGCAGCTCCGTAACCTGATAGGCGGAACCGAGCCTTGCCGCGGAGTTAAGCTTCGGCGCAATTCCGAAGGCGAGCATTTCCGCAGTCAGCTTTTTTCCCGCAAGTCCGGTTTCCTCCACAAGAGCGCGCAGACCGGGGTTCGTCGTTTCGGGAATAAGGGAAAGCCCCTGCCGCACCAAAATTCTGTTTTCTCCGGTTAGGGGAACTATATCCGCCACCGTACCTATGCTCACAAGGTCGGCATACTGCTCCGCAATACCCCAGCCGTCGTCGTTTTCCAGGGCGCACACAAGCTTGAACGCAACGCCCACTCCGGCAAGGTCTCGGTAAATTTTATCGTTGTCGTCCTCGTCCCGGCGGTGGGGGTCAACCACCGCAACGGCGCTTGGCAGAACATCTCTGGGCTTATGATGGTCGGTGACTACCACATCAAGCCCGAGGGACGCGGCATAGTCAATTTCCTCAATAGCAGAAATGCCATTGTCAACGGTTATAATCAAATCCGTTTCCCTTGCCGCGATAAAATCTATGGCGTCCTTATTAAGTCCGTAGCCCTCGTTTTCTCTGTCCGGAATATAATACCAGACATCGCAGCCTATGGACTGGAGGTAGTCGTAAAGCAACACTGTGGCAGTCATTCCGTCGCAGTCGTAGTCGCCGTATATGCAGACCCTTTCGCCGTCCTCCAAAGCGCCGCCTATTCTGTCCGCGGCTTTATCCATATCTTTATATGCCATGGGGTCGGTAAAGGGTATTTCTTCCGTTATAAATTCTTTTACCTTCGCAGGGGTATCAAGCC
>USFO01000038.1 GCA_900553955.1 uncultured Oscillospiraceae bacterium | reverse complement strand
CGAAGCGCGTCTGCAAAAAAGACGGAAATCATGCGGAAACGGAAACCGTCACCGCAGCTTATGCGGAAATCACCCCCGCAACCTGCGACAAAGACGGTCTCGGCAAATATACGGCGGAGTTCAAGGCGGCTTGGGCGGAAACTCAGACCAAGGAAGAGCCTATTCCGAAAACAGAACACGACTGGAACGCTCCCACCTACGACTGGAAAAAAATCACCGGCGGCTACGAATGTGCCGCGAAGCGCGTCTGCAAAAAAGACGGAAATCATGCGGAAACGGAAACCGTCACCGCGACCTATGCGATAATCACCCCCGCAACGGAGGAAAATGAAGGCCTCGGCAGATACACCGCAGTCTTTACCAACGCTGCATTCACCGAACAGAAAAAGGATGAAACCATTCCGAAAATCGTTCACGATTGGGGTCCAGTAAACGTCTGGTGGGAGGGCGAATACTGCATCGCAAGCCGTACCTGTAAAGCCCACGGCGAGGTTGAGAGCGAAAAGGTAAAGGGCGTTTACAGTGTTGAAAGAGAGCCCGGCTGTACTACCCCCGGAAGAGGAAAATATGTTGCGTACTTCACGAACCCGACGTTTTTGAAGGTCTTCTCCATATACGGAAGCCCCACTAAGAGTGTAAACCTGCCCGCTGTCGGCCACGATTGGGACGTTCCGTCCATAAGCTGGCGCAAAGAGGCGGACGGCAGCTACACTTGCGACGCTGTGCACTATTGCAAGCGCGACGAAGCGCATTTTGAAGCGGCAAGCACCCGTGCCACCTACGCAGTAATTACAGAGCCCACCTGCGAAAGGGACGGCCTTGGCAGATACACGGCGGTGTTTGCACTTGCTGACTTTGAAACACAGACCAAAGACGAGACTATCCCGAAGCTCAATCACGACTGGAACGCTCCCACCTATGAGTGGAAAGAGGTTCAGGACGGCTACGAATGTACTGCAAAGCGCGTCTGCAAGCACGACGCAAGCCATGTTGAAACCGATAAAGCGACCGTCACCTATGCAGAAATCACCCCCGCCACCTGCCTTGTGAACGGCGAGGGCAGATACACCGCTAAATTTGGCGCAGCTTGGGCAGAAGCTCAAACTAAAGATGTTGTGCTCAACGCTTTCGGTCACGACTGGAACGCTCCCACCTACGACTGGAAAGAGGTTCAGAACGGCTACGAATGTACCGCAAAGCGCGTCTGCAAGCACGATGCAAGCCATGTGGAAACCGATAAAGCAACCGTCACTTATGCAGAAATCACCCCCGCTACCTGCCTTGTGAACGGCGAGGGCAGATATACCGCCAAGTTCAATGCAAATTGGGCTGAAACTCAAACTAAAGATGTTGTTCTCAACGCTTTCGGTCACGACTGGAACGCTCCCACCTACGACTGGAAAGAAATTTCCGGCGGCTATGAATGCACCGCTAAGCGCATGTGCAAGCATGACGCAAGCCATGTTGAAACCGATAAAGCGACCGTCACTTATGCGGTTATCACTCCGGCAACCTGCCTTACCGATGGCTTGGGCAGATATACAGCAAACTTCGTGTATGAATGGGCTGAAACCCAAACCAAAGACATTGTACTCAATGCTTTCGGTCACGACTGGAACGCTCCCGCCTACGACTGGAAAGAGATTCAGGGCGGCTACGAATGTACCGCAAAGCGCGTCTGCAAGCATGACGCAAGCCATGTGGAAACGGAAACCGTCACCGCGACCTACGCCATAGTAACCCCGGAAACCTGCGTTAAAGAAGGTCTTGGCAGATACACGGCGGAGTTCAAGGCGGACTGGGCGAAAACTCAGACCAAGGACGAAGCTCGCAAGGCAATGGGTCACGACCACAGCGGAAATTGGCGCTACAATGAGTTCGAGCACTGGAGAATTTGTCCGGTGTGCAAGGATATCATAGATGTTCAGGCGCACGACCTCACCGCGTGGAGAACAATCCTCGATAACCGCGGCAAGGATACAAACCGCGAGGAACGCCACTGCCGAATCTGCGCATACGAGCAGTTCTCCACCACCATCCACATAAGCGGCGGCGATAAAAACGGCGCTGCCGAAACCAACCCCAACACCGGCGCGGAGGTTTTCATCCGCAGGGGGCGGGCGGCGCTGTCCGACAACAGAATAAACGAAAAAGCGTAAAAAATACACACTTTCTCTTGTTAAGCAAAGGGCGGAGCGGGCTTTAAGCCTGCTTCGCCTTTGCTTTATTTAAAATTGTAAATATTTTGTGAATTTGTCCAAAATGCTGCAACAAAATCGCACTTTGTTGCGTCTTATATTATAGAAAGAAAAAATTTAACGGAAAAAGGACGCTGACTTTCAGGCACAAACAGGGGGTGGTTTCTATGTGGGAAAATCTTGAGGAAGGAAAAGAAGCCTTTCACAGACAAAACAACTGCTCGGAAAGAAATTTTAAGCCAATTAGGAATAATGTGCAGTAAAAGGAAAAATTCTGAACACTATAATGGCAAAGACACAAAAGGAGTTGAGTTATTATGAAAAAAATTTGCTCTGTGCTTCTGTCGGCATTCATGGCGGGCGTGATGCTTTCCGTACCGGCAAAGGCAAATGACGCTTCCGTTGAAGCGGCGGCAAAATATAAATCCGTCGGAGAGGGAGCGGCTTCGCCGAAAGAAATTGTCAGGCTCGTTCAGGTAGGGGACGGCATGCTGGAGGGTACCGAGGAGACGGCGCCGAGGCTCCTCGATAAAGGCTCCGGTCATTTCGTTGAGATAACCTTCGCGGAAAACGCCGCCACCAATGAGGGAGTCGAGGTAAAAGGCTACTTCGTGCTTCCCGATTACGCCAAGGAGGGAACCTACGTCTACACGGTGGCAGCGGCGGAGGGGAATACCGCAGGCGTTACCTACGATAAAAACAATGTCACCCTCAAAATAATCGTAACGAAGAACAACGACGGCAGCTTTTCTTACAAAAGCAGCATGGAAACAAAGCCGGAAAACATCTATTCCGCAGGAACTCTCGCAATCAAGAATACGGTTGCGGGCGGAACGGGAGCGGAGGAATTCGAGTACTTAATCAAGCTCACCGCACCGAAAAACAAGAAAATCAAAAGCATAATCACATTAAAGAGCAGCCTTGGCGGAGCCTCTGTCACCACTGCACCCAAGGACGGCGGCGAAGCGGAGCTGGCACTTTCCCTGAACATTAAAAACGGCGAAACCGTGACGCTTTCCAATGTTCCCTACGGCGTAACCTATTCCGTAACACAGAAGCCTGTTATGGGCTACAAAACGACAGCAGACGGAGCCGTGGGAACCGTCAATAAGGACACCCCCGCTCCCGCAGCGACATTCACAAATACTGTGCTTCCCACTATAACCATTACGGCGAACAACGTTGCCGCGGACTATGACGGCAAAACCCACGGCGGCAGCGGCTACACCGCAAGCGGCGCCCTTGCGGAGGGGCACAAAATCAAGGACGGCAGCGTTGTAATCTCCGGCAGCGCAATGAACGCAGGCGAATATACCGGAGCGCTCGTTCCCTCCGGAGCAATGATTGTCGATGCGAACGGAAACGACGTCACGGCGGAATACAGCATAGTTTACGCAAAGGGCAATATCCTCATAAACAAACGCCCGGTGGTCATCACCGCAAACGATTCCTCCGCTCCCTATGACGGCAAGCCTCACGGCGGCAGCGGCTACACCGTAAGCGGCATAGCGGGCACGGAAAATTCCGGACTGCTTCCCGGCCACACGGTGAAGAACGTTGTCATCACCGGTACGCAGATTGAGGAAGGCACTTACGAAAACGGACTCGTTCCCATGGGCGCACAAATCTTCGAGGGCAACAATGACGTTACCGCGAACTACAATATAACCTATGTTGCCGGCAAGCTCATCATAACCCATGTTCACGAATGGGGCGCGCCCACCTACGAGTGGACTCGTTCCACCGACGGCAAGACCTATGTCTGCACGGCAACCCGAGTATGCAAAAAGGACAATACCCACATCGAAACCGAAATCGCAACGGGAGTTTACTCCCTCGTAGCCTCTGCGGAATGTGAAAAGGACGGCCTTATCAGATACACCGCAGTGTTCAAGAACCCGGCGTTCACCAAACAGACCAAGGACATTATTCTTCCGAAACTCGGACATGATTACAGAAACACATGGAGCTACGACAGAACCGGTCACTGGTACGCCTGCACCCGCTGCAACGCGAAATTCAATTTCCACAGCCACGACTTCACACAGTGGAGAACAATTCTCGATTACAAAGGCAGAGACACCGACGAACAGGAACGCTGGTGCAAAGACTGCGGCTACTACGAGAAAGCCAAGGTCATCCATGTTAAGCCCGGCAAACCAGGCACTCCGGGCGTTGAAGTCAACCCGCCCACCGGCGCAGAGGTAGTATTCGTTCCGGCGGCGGTTGCCGCAGGGGCTGCGGCGGCAATTATCAAATAAGCATATCACTTCTTCATTTAGAAGTTCCTTTCCAATCGGCGGGGGCGGCGGTACGGATGTACCGCCGCTCCGTTTTTTGCGCTTGAGCACGGAGCACTCGGGCTTGAGCACGGATTTGAGCACCGTGCTCAAGCCGTGAACCACTGCCTGTGTGCTGTGCTTGAGTCTGTGCTCAGCGCGTGCAGTGCAAAAAAAGATGATTTTGCCGCTGTAAAGTTGCAAAAAACATATAAATATGCTATATTATTATCTTGTGAAAGTATATTAAAAAAGGAGGAGCGCAATATGGACGTTCGAGTGGGCGACGTGCTTTTGATGAAGAAAAATCATCCCTGCGGAGGCGCAAGGTTTGCGGTTTTGCGCTCCGGCATGGATTTTAAGCTTCGGTGCGAAAAATGCGGACACGAGCTTGAAATTCCGCGCAGCAAAGCGGAAAAA
Source organism: uncultured Oscillospiraceae bacterium (assembly GCA_900553955.1). Lineage (GTDB taxonomy): Bacteria > Bacillota > Clostridia > Oscillospirales > Ruminococcaceae > UMGS1668. Next base: position 8,961 of record USFO01000038.1, on the reverse strand, counting down.
AACATCAAACAGATAATCAGGGAGGAAAGTTCCGTTGTTAGATAAGCTTGCCGACATAGAACGGCGCTGGGAGCAGGACGGTATTCGCCTTTATCAGCCGGAGGTCATAAACGACAATGAGCTTTACACCGCCCTGATGAAGGAATACAGGGAGCTTACTCCCATAGCGGAAAAATATAAGGAATACAAGGCGGCAAAGGCGCATATTGACGAGGCGGAGAGCATACTTGCCGAGGAAACCGACCCGGAGCTTCGCACCATGGCGAAGGAGCAGCTTGAGGAGAGCAAGGCGGAGCTTGTGCGCCTTTCCGAGGAGCTTAAAATTCTGCTTATTCCAAAGGACCCGGACGACGACCGCTCCGTCATAATGGAAATTCGCAGCGGAACAGGCGGCGAGGAGGCAGCGCTTTTCGCCGCGGTGCTTTACCGTATGTATATTATGTATGCGGAATCCAAGGGGTGGAAAACCGAGGTTATTTATGCGAACCAGACGGAGCTTGGCGGATATAAGGAAATTTCCTTTTCCGTAGAGGGGGAGGGCGTTTTCGGAAGGCTCCGCTTTGAAAGCGGAACCCACAGGGTTCAGCGTGTGCCCACCACGGATTCGCAGGGCAAAATACAGACCTCCGCCGTGACGGTGGCGGTTCTGCCGGAGCCGGAGAACGTCGAAATAGAAATCGACCCCAAGGATTTGCAGATAGACACCTTCCGTTCCAGCGGAGCGGGCGGACAGCACATAAACAAGACAAGCTCCGCCATACGCATAACGCATATTCCCACCGGAATGGTGGTGGAGTGCCAGGACGAGCGCAGTCAGTACAAAAACAAGGACAAGGCCATGAAGGTTCTGCGCAGCCGCCTTTACGAACAGAAAAAGCAGGCTTCGGATAATGCCCGCGCCGCCGAACGCAAATCCCAGGTGGGCAGCGGCGACCGCAGCGAGCGCATACGAACCTATAATTTCCCGCAGGGGCGGGTCACAGACCACAGAATAGGGCTTACCCTGTATAAAATCGACTCCGTGGTGAACGGCGGGCTTGACGAGCTGATAGAGCCGCTTATAGCGAGCGACCGGGCGGAAAAGCTTCGGGGAGAGGACTGAATTATTTTGGAAACATTACTTCTTGACGCCGAAAATGACGGCGCAATTAAAACTGTCGCGGAGATATTAAAGCGCGGCGGGCTTGTCGCCATCCCGACGGAAACGGTTTACGGCTTGGCGGCGAACGCCTTTGACCCGGTGGCCTGCGGGAATATATTCAAGGCAAAGGGCCGCCCCGGGGATAACCCGCTGATAGTTCATATCTGCGACATAGATATGCTCGGGGATGTGGTGAGCGAATTTCCGGAAAAGGCGAAAATTCTTGCGGAAAAGTTCTGGCCGGGTCCTTTGACTATGATTATGAAAAAAAGCGACAAAATTCCCATGGTGACAAGCGCAAATCTGCCCACGGTGGCGGTGCGCTTTCCGGCGCATCCGGTGGCGCAGAGAATAATCCGCGAGACGGGACTGCCCTTGGCGGCGCCCTCGGCGAACCTCTCCGGCAGCCCCAGCCCCACCACCTTTGAGCACTGCGTGCACGACCTTATGGGCAGGGTGGACGCCATTATCGACGGCGGAGCCTGCTCCGTGGGGGTGGAGTCCACCATAATTTCCTTTGCGGAGGAAACCCCTATGCTTCTGCGCCCCGGCTATGTGACCTTGGAGCAGCTTCGGGATGCCATAGGCGAGGTGGGGCTTTCCAAAGCCGTGCTCGAAAAGCTCGGCGACGGCGAAAGGGTGCTCTCTCCCGGGATGAAATACAAGCACTACGCGCCCAAGGCAAGGGTGAGCCTTGTCAAGGGAACGAGCGAGCAATACACTGAATATGTGAATGAGCATTCATATGAAGACGGCGTTTTCGCCCTCTGCTTTGATGAGGACGCTCCCGTGCTCAAGGTGAGCACCGTGTGCTACGGTTCGGAATATTCCGATGCACAGCAGGCGGAGCGGCTGTTTGACGCACTGAGGGAGCTTGACGAGGTGGGAGCGAAAAGAGTTTACGCACATTCGCCGAAAACCACCGGAGTGGGCATGGCGGTGTATAACCGCCTTGTGCGCGCGGCGGGCTTTGACATAATCGAACTTGACTGACGGAGGAAGCTATGGCGGAAGTAATCGGACTTACCGGGCAGACCGGAGCGGGCAAAAGCACCGTAAGAAAGCTGCTTAAAGCAAAGGGTGCGGCGGTTATAGACGCGGATTCTGTCGCCCATGAGGTGGCGGATAACAGCCTTTCCTGCCTTACGGACATAGTGGAGCATTTTTCCTGCATGGTGCTTGACGAAAAAGGGAAGCTCAACCGCAGAGCACTGGGCAGAATAGTGTTTTCGGACAGAAAAAAGCTTGCTCTGCTGAATAAAATAATGTTCCCCTACATAGTTTCCGCCATAAAGGGACAGGTCACCGCATACGAACAGGCTGGCGCGCAGATAATAGTAATCGACGGCGCGACTTTAATCGAGAGCGGCTGTGCGAAAATGTGCTCCGTGCTCGTTTCCGTAACCGCAGATGAGGAAACCCGCCTCACCAGAATAATTCACCGGGACGGCATAAGCAAGCGGGACGCGGTTCGCCGCGTTTCCGCACAAAATCCGGAGGAATTTTACATCAAAGCCTCCGACTATGTTATAAAGAACAACGGCACCCCCGGCGACTTAGAGCGGGCGGCGGAAAAGGTGCTTGACGAAATGGAGCGGGATAAAAGCGAACCCGCCGCGGAGGATGAGCCTTGAGCAAAACAATAAAAAGCGCCATACTTTTGGTGCTGATACTCGCGTTTTTGATTTTTGCGGACATTATGATGAACCGCTCAACAAAAATGCTGGAGCATTGGGCGTACCCCATAAAATACGAGGAAATAGTGAAGCAAAAGGCCAAGGAAAACGGCGTGCCGGTTTCCGTGGTCTTTGCCGTTATCCGCGCCGAAAGCAATTTCAATCCGGAGGCGGAGAGCAGGGTGGGGGCAAGAGGGCTTATGCAGGTCACAAAGACCACCTACGAATGGATTGACTATTACCGCGGCGCAACCGGCGCGGAATGGGACGATTTCTATACGCCGGAGGTGAATATCGACTACGGAACATGGCTGCTTTCCTATCTTTACAAAAGCTTCGGCAACTGGCGAACGGTTTACGCCGCCTATAACGCAGGTCCTAACGCCGTGAAAAAATGGCTCCAAAACCCCGAATATTCCTCCGATGGCGAAACGCTGTACAACATTCCATACAGCGAAACCTCAAAATACGTTGAAAAAGTCAGCTCCTACCGGGACGGATATATGTCCGTTTACGACTTCGAGTGACTTTTGCATAAATTCACTTAAAATAAATTGCATAAAGGAGAAAAGAAAACCATGAGCGAAAAAGAAAAAACTCCGGGTCAGCTTCTTCAGGAAAAGCTGCTTCGTTCCCCAAAAAACGGCGGACTGAAGCTTTCAGAGGAGCAGGTATCCGAAGCCTATGATTACTGCGAAAACTACAAAGAGTTCATCAGCACCTGCAAAACCGAACGCGAGTTCATCGACTGGTGCATTCCCATGCTCGAAAAAGAGGGCTTTGTTCCCTTTGAGCCGGGCAAAAAATATGTTGCAGGCGACAAGGTCTACATAAACAACCGCAACAAAGCGTTCCTCTTTGCGAAAATCGGCCGCCGTCCTCTCGAAGAAGGACTTCACATTGCGGCTGCGCACATCGACTCCCCCCGCCTTGACCTGAAGCCGAACCCCCTTTACGAGGACAAGGAGCTTGCGCTCTTTAAGACCCACTACTACGGCGGCATCAAGAGATATCAGTGGACCACCATTCCGCTGGCGCTCCACGGTGTTGTTGTTCGCAAGGACGGCACCTCCGTCACCGTCAATGTCGGCGAGGACGAGAACGACCCTGTTTTCTGCGTTACCGATTTGCTCCCGCACCTTGCAAAGGAGCAGATGGACAGAAAGCTCGGCGACGGCATCCGCGGCGAGGAGCTTAATATCCTCATCGGCTCCATTCCGTTCAGAGATGATGCAGTAAGCGAGAAGGTTAAACTCAACATCGCAAACCTTCTCTTCGATAAATATGGCATTGTGGAGGAGGACTTCCAGTCTGCGGAGCTTACCATGGTTCCTGCGGGAAAAGCCCGGGACGTCGGCTTTGACAGAAGCCTTATCGGCTCCTACGGTCATGACGACAGAGTCTGCGCTTACGGCGAGCTTACCGGCATACTTGCAGCAGACCCGGAATACACCGCGGTTGCCTGCTTTGCGGATAAGGAGGAAACCGGCTCCGACGGCCCCACCGGTATGAACAGCAAAATGCTCTCCTACTTCGCCATGGATCTCGGCCGCCCCTACGGAATTCCCGGCCATGTCATCCTCAGCCACAGTAAATGCATTTCTGCCGATGTAAACTGCGCCGTCGACCCCACCTTCGACAGTGTTCATGAGAAAAACAACTCCGCATACCTCAATTACGGCATTGTTGTCACCAAATACACCGGTTCCGGCGGCAAAAACAGCACCAACGACGCTCCCGCGGAGTTCGTAGGCGAAATTCGCAAGATTATGAACGACGGCGAAGTTCTCTGGCAGACCGGCGAGCTCGGCAAGGTCAACGAGGGCGGCGGCGGCACCGTTGCTAAGTACATTTCCCGCCTCGAGGTGGACACCATCGATGTGGGCGTACCGCTCCTTTCCATGCACGCTCCCATGGAGATAGCCTCCAAGATAGACATCTTCATGATGCACAAGGCCTCCGAAGCATTCTATAACGCAAAATAATTTTGTTATACGAAGAAAACCGCCCTCAGCGAAAGCTGAGGGCGGTTCTGTCTGTCGAAAAATCCTGCGCAGCAGGATTTTTTCTGTGCATAAGACTATATGTTATCGGAAAGGAAGATAGTAACGAAAGAAACCCATCAGGGGTGTCTTTCGTTTTTGTTCAAGTCGCCTTTGCCTTGCAAAGGCGAGGCAAGGGCGCTGCCGCGCCGTGCACAGATTTGGTGTTGTGTGTTATTCAACATTCCGCATTCCGAATTGCTCAAAATTCCTCATCAATGGGCATCGTCGGCATAGCGTTCAGAGAAAGATCTGCGAAATGCCCCGCAAGGGCTTCGTAATACGCCTGGGAGCCTATCATGGCGGCATTGTCGCCGCACAGCTCCAGCGGCGGAACAAAGAGCCGCAGGTGGCGGCGTTTGCATTCCCGCTCAAGCAGAGCGCGCAGGCAGGAGTTTGCCGAAACGCCGCCGGCGGCGGCAATGGTCGTATAGCCGCCCTCCTCCGCAGCGAGCATAAGCCGGTCGACCAGAGCGTGGCAAATGACATTCTGATAGGAGGCGCAGAGGTCGGGAATGTTCACCGTTTCGCCGCGCTGCTCCGCATTGTGCAGGATGTTCACCACGGCGGTTTTCAGTCCGGAAAAGCTCATATCGAGGGGCGCGCCCTCCACTTTGGGCTTCGGAAGCTGAAAGGCCTTCGGGTCGCCCTGTTGGGACATTTTATCAAGGGAAACGCCGCCGGGATAGGGCAGACCCATGGCGCGCGCCGCCTTGTCAAAGGCTTCGCCCGCTGCGTCGTCGCGGGTTTTGCCCAGTATTTTGAACTTCGTATAGTCGGAAACCTCCACAATGTGGCTGTGCCCGCCGGACACCACAAGGCAGAGGAACGGCGGCTCCAAATCCGGGTGAGCAAGGTAGTTCGCCGCAATGTGCCCCCGCAGATGGTGCACCGGAATCAACGGCTTGCCGGTGGCGAGGGAAAGCCCCTTGGCGAAGCTCACCCCCACGAGCAGCGCGCCGATAAGCCCGGGCGCGGCGGTGACGGCTATGTAGTCGACATCGGAAAGGGGCATTTCGGCGTCAGCAAGCGCCTGCTCCACAACTCCGACTATGTTTTCGGTGTGACGGCGGCTGGCAATTTCAGGCACAACGCCGCCGTAAAGCCCGTGCTCCGCCACCTGCGTATTGATTACGGAGGAGATTATTTTTCTGCCGTCCTCGATGACCGCTGCCGCGGTTTCATCGCAGGAGGATTCGATTGAAAGAATTTTCAAGGAAGCGATACCTCCACTTTTTCTTTAGTACGGTATTATTATAGCGCAGCCCGACGATTTTTACAACAGTATTTCAAAAGATTTTTGCAATTTTATTTTTCGTTTCTTGCAGAAATGGCTTCGGCGGAAATTTGCCCCGCCAAGCGCAGCAGCGCCGTTGCCATAATGCGTTCCGGCGGCATATGCGCCCTTTTCGCTACCTGCTCGTAAAAAAGCGCCGCGGCATTGTCAATGGAAATGCGGTATTCCTTCATATATATGCTCCTTTGTGATTTTTTTGTTCGTTAATAGTCAGCGCAGCACGGCGCGATTTATCCGCGGCAAATTCTGTGAATGTGGCTTCGCTGCAAAAAAATGCAACATTCTGATTTTCAATATGCAAAATGAAAAATATTTTTTGCTGTCAGGCTCTTTTTACAAAAAAATTCGCCGAAAAGAAAACTTCATCACAAATTTGCGTTTCGGTATGCTACTATGCTTGTACGGTGAAAAAAAGCAGCGCTGCTAAAAAGCCGTAAGAAAATTTATAAAGGAAAGGAGAATGATTATGACCGAAAACAAAGAACTTGAGCTTGAATCTGAAATCACCGAGGAGCAGGAAATGGATGACATCAAAATACAAGGCGTATTTTTGTTCCTCACCACCATCCACAGCCTTGACCCGCTTTCCGACGAGGAATTTGGCGAGGTTATACGCGCCGTTGCGAATTATGCTGAAACCGGCGTTCTTCCGGAGCTTGACGATGGGCACTCTGCCGCCATGCTGAACTTCCTCAAATGGCAGGTTGACCGCGATATCGAGCGTTACAAAAAGGTTGTTTTGAAGCGTCGTGCCGCGGGGAAAAAAGGTGCGGCTGCCCGTTGGAACAAAGAAGAATAATTTTTTTGCAAAAGGCGTTATGGCAAAAATGGCAAACATGCCTAATAGACACAAACACAAAAACAACAACAAAAACAAACACAAACACTCCAAGAAAGAAAAGAAAGATGAAGAAAAGCCGAAACCGCATTTTTTGCCACTTTTCCACCGAAATCTTCAACTTTTCAACAATCTTTCAACAAAGTTTTCAACATTAGCCGAGTTTTCCACAAAAATCAGCAGCTTTTGAGGGCGAATATGTTGGCTTTGGAAATGTTTAGTGCAATGTTGAAAACTTGAGTTTTCCACAACGGAGAAACTTGCCGGCAGTAAGCGCCGATTGGCGAGCGAAAGCTTTTGGGAAGGCGAACCCGAGCTGCCGCCTTCCGCCGAAAAACCCGCTTTTCTTTTCCCGCAAGGTGTGGTATAATACATGTATCGCATTTACAGGAGGTTTGATATGTCTGACAAGCTTAGCTTCCGTTTTGCACAGCGGAAGGACGCGGCGCTGATTTTCGATTTCATCATGCGCATCGCGGAATACGAAAAAATGACCGACGAGGTGTTGAACACTCCGGAGATGGTGGAAAAGCAGCTTTTTGACGAGCACCGCGCGGAGGTTATCTTCGCCGTGGCGGACGGCCGCGAGGTCGGATTTGAGCTTTTCTTCTACAACTATTCTACTTTTACCGGCAAGCCCGGAATCCATCTGGAGGATATTTTCGTCCTGCCGGAATTCCGCGGCTGCGGCTATGGCAAAGCGCTGCTTAAAAAGCTGGCGGCGGTGGCTCGGGAGCGCGGCTGCGCGCGCCTTGAGTGGGTGTGCCTTGACTGGAATCGCCCGAGCATCGACTTTTACCTTTCCCTCGGCGCGCGCCCCATGGACGAGTGGACCACATACCGCTTAGCAGGCGAAGCACTGGCGAAAGCCGCACAGGAATAATGCACAGAGGCGTATTGAGCGCGGTTCTCGGCTCCCCTATGTAAGGGAAGCCGAGATTCGCTCACAAAAACCGCAGTGCAAAAAGTGAAGCCAAGAACACAAAGCCCCACCCAAAATCATAAACGGAGGTTTGCATATGATAAGAGATTTTACCGATAACGACTTCGACAGAGTATTCGAGATTATTGAAGAAAGCTTTCCTCGGGACGAGCACGGAACCTATGAGGAGCACAAAAAGCTGCTTGCCGACCCGAACTATAAAATTTACATCCTTGAGGACGACGAAACCGGCGTTATAAAAGGCTTTATGTCCGTGTGGGATCTGGGCGACAAGGCGCACATAGATCATTTTGCCATGGCGCCGGAGTTCCGAAACGGCGGCGCCGGCGGCAAAATGCTTGGCGATATGATAAAACACCTTGGCAAAATGGTAACGCTGGAGGCAGAGCCTCCAAAGGGCGAAATGGCGGTTCGCAGAGTCGGATTTTATCAGCGCAACGGCTTTTGCCTTAACGAGTATCCATATCTTCAGCCCGCCATTTCAAAGGGCGGAAACGAAGTTCCGCTGCTTTTGATGACCTACGGCAGGAACATCACCCGCGAGGAATTTGAAGCCCTGCGCGAGGTGCTTTACCGCCGCGCCTACAAGCGCACTCCGGAAGAAATTGCGGAAATCATAGACCGCACAGAGGCAGAATGATTTTGGTATCTGCGGCTGACGACCGCATGGGAATCGGATTCAACCACCGGCGGCAAAGCCGGGACAAGGCGCTGCGCCGCGACCTTATTTGCGAAGCGGCAGGCGCGCCCGTTTGGATGAATGCCTATTCACTGCGCCAATTTAAGGACGAGGCGGCGCAGGCAGATTTGCACGGTTCCGAAAATTTTCTTTTTGACGCGGGTGACGGCGAATTTTGCTTTGCGGAAAATATTCTTGTTTCGGCGGCGGAAAAACGCGCAGAGAAAATAATTCTCTACCGTTGGAACAGAATTTACCCTGCGGACATATACTTTGACATAGACCTTTCCTCCGGGTGGTTCCTTTCCGAAAGCAGGGACTTTGCCGGAAAATCTCACGAAAAAA
>USFO01000037.1 GCA_900553955.1 uncultured Oscillospiraceae bacterium | reverse complement strand
GCAGCGGCACTCGTGCTCAAAAAGCGCGGATAATTAAATAAGAGTATACCATATTCTCCTTTCGTTTTTATATTGCAAACAGCAAAACTCCCCTTCGCGTGGTCAGACGCGAAGGGGAGTTTGCCGTGTGTGAAACTGATTGACGAGAGCTGTTTTGGCGAAGCATACAAGCTCTATAAGGCGAAAAGCATGAAGTTTGAAGCGGCATACTAAAAGTTCCTCAAAAAATTTGAAAAATCCCTTGACATTGCATATGACTTTCGCTAAAATATAGTTTTCGCCAAAAAGAATAATGTCGCTTGGCGGGGCGTTTTGTGCAAAAATGCTCCGGCAAACGGCAAATAAATAATGATAAGGGATTTTCATGAGCAGCATTTTTTCTAAACTACGGTCGTTTTTCCGCCCGGCGGATCTTACACAAGGCACTTGCTGGAAAACGATACTTTCTTTTTCTTTTCCGATAATAATTTCATATCTGCTTCAGCAGGTCTATTCCATCAGCGACGCCGCCATTGTCGGGCAGACGCTCACCGCGGGTGAGGTTGCCGGAGTTAACGACACAACTTCGCTGATTTTCATCTTTTTACAGTTCGCGTTCGGCGTTTCCGCCGGGTTCTGCGTGGTGACGTCCTGCCGCGTGGGCGCAAACGACGACGAGGGCGTGCGCAAGTCCCTCGCGACGCAGATCGTGCTTTCCGCGGGGCTGACGGTGGTGCTCACTGCGTTGGCGCTGGCGCTGCTGAAGCCGATGCTCGCGTGGATAAACGTAACGCCGGAGAACCCGGAGGTTTACGGCGCAGCGTTTACCTATTGCGCCATCATCTTCGGCGGAATCGGCGCGCAGCTTTTCTACAACTTCGTGTGCTCGTTCCTGCGCAGCATGGGCGACTCCGTAACGCCGCTTTTGTTCCTGCTTTTCTCGACGGTGCTCAACGTTGGGCTTGACCTACTGTTCATCATCGTGTTCCGCTGGGGAGTGGCGGGCGCGGCGGCGGCGACCGTTTCGGCGCAGCTTATAAGCACTATCGGCTGCTTCATCTATGCATTCACCAAGTACCCGAAAATCCGCCCGCTGCCCGCCGACTGGAAAATCGACTGGCAGGATGCGCTGCTTCACGCAGAGCAGGGAATTCCGTTGGGACTGCAATTTTCCGTGCTCGCGGTTGGAATTATCGTTATGCAGAGCGTGGTCGTGAAGTTCGACCTGCTGGATGGCGCGATGGTGTCGAACGCGGCGCAGAACGGCTTTGGCGCGGCGAACAAGCTGAACAACCTGCTCATGACGCCGCTGAGCGGTCTTGGCTCCGCCATGACCAGTTTTACCGCCCAGAATATGGGCGCGGACAGAGCCGACCGCATCAAGAAAGGCACCTTACAGGCGCTTTTGATGATGCTTGTGATTGCGGGAATCTCCATTGCGACCGGACTGCTGCTCTCTATCGACGGAACTTATCTGAAAATTTTCCTCAGTGCGGACAAAATTACCGAAGAAACTGTGCGCTTCGGCAACCATTATTTGTATATTGACCTGTCGCTGTACGTGTTTTTGGGCTTCATTTTTGTTATGCGGAACTGCGTGCAGGGAATCGGTCGTCCGCAGTTCATCCTCGGAGCAGGTGCGGCGGAGCTGGTCGCCCGCGTGGCGGTTTGCCTTGTTTTGCCTGCTGCTCTCGCCGGCGGAGCAGTCTCTGCGGCGGCGCCGATTTCGGCATACCACGCACTGTGCTTCGCCGACCCATCGGCGTGGATTGCGGCGGATATTGTCCTGACCGTTCCCTTCGTGAAGAATATTTTGAAGAAGGATTATGCGTATTTCTATCGCACAAGAAGATAATTTAAGAGCGAAAAAGGCGCTCGGCTACGCAGCCGGGCGCTTTTTGCATGCGTACAATACCGTCTTGTGCAGTCAAGGAAGCTGTGATATAATTTTGTTATTAAGGAAAACACGAATTGGAGGCGTTGAGCATGGGACTTTTTGAAAGAGGAATAAGCACAGCACTTTGTGCTTTATGCCTTGCGGTGGGAGTACTGCTCGCCGTGCTCGGATTTGGCGGAAGCTACGGCAGCGACAGTGCCGGGCTGATTTTCGGCGCACTGATATTTATCACTGTGCCCGCGGTAATGCTTTTTGCAATGTACGGCAGCGAAATTAAGACGAAAAAAGACATCGACCCGGTGGGAATCGTCGTTGGCGTGGCAATAGCCTTGGTAGCGGCAGGAGCGCTTGCGTGCATGTGGATGCTCGGCGTGCTCAAGGAAGCGGGAGCGTGGCTGCTTATTCCGGCAGTGATGCTCATCACAGGAATTTATGCGGTGCTCAAGGCGACAGGTATACTCAAAAAGAAAAAATGAGCACAGCAAGCGTGCTCAAAAAAGGGAGAAAAACAGCGTGACCGATGTTGAAATGCAATTTTTTGACGAATACAAGAAGCTTGATGCCTTATGCAAAGATATGTACGCATTTGAAAAGGGCGTAACCGATTACCTGAATAATATGGAAGAAAATTTTCAGCAAGGGACGCACACTGTGCGCAGCTGGGATAGGGATTATCGGGTGATAAAAAGGCTGCGGCACATAAGAAATTTAATCGGGCATCAGACGGGCAGCTCCGGTTGCACGGAGGCGGATTTCAATGACTTGCAAAGAATTCATTTGCGCTTTTTGCAGCATGAAGACCCGCTTTTGCTGCTCGAAAAGGCTGAATACGAAGCTGAAAAAGCTGATAATAAATCCGAAAATACGATGAAATATGCGAAAAGCGAAGCGGCGTATATGCCGATGCAGCGCATTGTGCACAGGAGCACTCATAAGCGGCAAGGCGGGTGGTATACGGCGACGATTGTGCTGCTTCTGGCGGCGCTGGCGATTGCTGTGGCAGGGATTGCAGCGATACTTTTTACATATGCCTGATTTGAGCACGGCGTAGAAAAAATGCTTCTGCGTCGTGCTCAAATTTGTGCTCAAAACTAAAAAATGAGCAAAGAATGAGCACGAGAAAACACTTGAAAAGAAAAAATGAGCACAGCAAGCGTGCTCAATGCAGAAAATGAGTAATAAAACCGTGCTCAAAGTGGGGACTTCAGAAGGTGTTGCCGCGGTGTGGTATGTTTTTGCGTAAATGCTATAACGGTTCGCAGATACAGCCCCCAGTCTTTTTAGCTTGTGAAACAAGCCAAAAAGCCAACTCCCTACTAAGAGGGGAGTTTATTTGTCGCGCCGCCTTTGCACACTGTGCGTTCGTTCGCCGAAAAATGCGAAAAAATACGGCGGGCGGTATTGACAAAAGAGCGCGAAAGCGTTTATAATAAACTCTGTGCTATTTATAATTTAATATGCCGACAGGCGTTGATGGGAATAACCGTTTTGCCGCGAACAGAGAGCCGCCCGCTTTGCTGAAAGGGTGCGCGCGCAGGTATTTCGGGGGCCGTCCCGGAGCCTTCCGGAAGAAATTCCGGCGCAGCCCCGCGATATAGGGGAGCAAGCGGCCGCGCGTTTTCGTGCGGCAATTTGGGTGGTACCGCGGAGCAGTCTTCGTCCCATATTTCGGTGGGATTGAAGGCTTTTTTTGTTGCCGCCCGATGAATTTGTCAATTATTTGAAAGGACTGATACAACCAATGGAATGGATGGGTCTTAATGACATCCGCGAAAGCTTTCTCAGCTTTTTTGAAAGCAAAGGGCACAAGCGCCTGCCCAGCTTTCCTCTGCTGCCGAAGGACGACAAAAGCCTTCTTCTCATAAACTCCGGTATGGCGCCGATGAAGAAATGGTTCCTCGGACAGGAGGAGCCGCCCTGCCACCGCGTAACCACCTGTCAGAAGTGCATACGCACCCCCGACATTGACAACGTGGGCAAGGACGACCGCCACGGCACTTATTTTGAAATGCTGGGCAACTTCAGCTTCGGCGACTACTTCAAAAAAGAGGCAATCACATGGGCTTGGGAGTTCCTTACCGAGGTTATGAAGCTGCCCAAGGAGCGCCTTTACATCACCGTCTACAACGAGGACGACGAGGCATACGACTATTGGCGTAATATGATAGGCGTTCCGGAGGATCATATCTACCGCTTCGGAAAAGAGGACAACTTCTGGGAAATCGGTTCCGGCCCCTGCGGTCCCTGCTCCGAAATCCACTACGACCGCGGCGTTGAACACGGCTGCGGCAGCCCGGACTGCGGCGTTGGCTGCGAATGTGACCGCTTCATTGAAGTTTGGAACCTTGTGTTCTCTCAGTTCGATTCCGACGGCGAGGGTCACTACGAACGCATGGAGCACCCGAACATCGATACCGGTATGGGTATGGAGCGTCTTGCCTGCATTATGCAGGGCGTGGACAATCTTTTTGAGGTGGACACCGTTCAGAACATAATGAAGAAAATCAGCGAAATTGCCGGGGTTAAGTACCACGACGATCCCACCATGGACGTTTCCCTCCGGGTTATCACCGACCATGTCCGCAGCTCCACCTTTATGATTTCCGACGGCGTTATGCCCGCCAACGAGGGCAGAGGCTATGTTCTTAAGCGTCTGCTCCGCCGCGCAGCCCGCCACGGCAGACTGCTGGGAATTAACGAGCCGTTCATCTACAAAATCGTCGATACCGTGGTGGAAGAAAACAAAATCGCATATCCGGAGCTTGCCGAGCACGCCGGATACATCAAAAAGGTCATTCTCTCCGAGGAGGAACGCTTCTGCCGCACCATTGACCAGGGCTTTGAGCTACTGAACGACTATGTGGCGCAGCTTGAGGAAAAGGGCGAAAAGGTTCTCCCCGGCGATGTGGCTTTCCGCCTTTACGACACCTTCGGCTTCCCCCTCGACCTCACCGAGGACATCCTTGAGGACAGGGGCATAACCGTTGACGAGGAAGCGTTCAACACCCTTATGGGCGAACAGAAGCAGCGTGCCCGTGAGGCTCGCGCCTCCGCAAACGGCGTTTCCTGGGTTGAGGACAGCCTTTCCGCACTGGGCGACATCAAGACCAAGTTCGTCGGCTACAACAGAATGGACTCCGCCGCCGAAATTCTCGCAATTTTGGTGAACGGTCAGCTCGTAAAGAGCATTTCCGAGGGGGACGAGGGCGTTGTAATCCTCGATTCCACTCCGTTCTACGCCGAAATGGGCGGTCAGGTGGGCGATAGGGGAACTATCTCCGACGGCCCCGCGATTTTCAATGTCACCGACTGCAAAAAATCCCCCACCGGACTTTATATGCACATCGGAACCATGGGCGCGGGAACTCTCCGCACCGGAGACAATGTCCGTGCAAGGCTCAACGAGGCGGTTCGTATGGCTACACAGCGCAACCACACCGCCTGCCACCTGCTGCAAAAGGCGCTGCGCGAGGTTCTGGGCGACCATGTTCACCAGGCGGGCTCCTATGTTGACGAACACCGCTGCCGCTTTGACTTCAGCCACTTCTCCGCCATGACCGCGGAGGAGATCGCCGAAACCGAAAAGGTCGTGAACGAGATGATTCTCTCCGCCCTTGACGTGGATATCAGCGAATGTCCCATCGAGGAAGCGAAGCAGATGGGCGCAACCGCTCTGTTCGGCGAAAAATACGGCGACATTGTCCGTGTGGTGAACATCTCCGGCAGAAGCATTGAGTTCTGCGGCGGTACTCATGTAAATAATACAAGCCGTATAGGACTTTTCAAAATCATAAGTGAATCTTCTGTCGCCGCCGGCGTAAGAAGAATAGAGGCAGTAACCGGAACCGGCGTTCTGGAGTATATCGACAGAACGAACGAAAGCCTTGCAGAAACCGCCGCAAACCTCAAGGTGAACGGCGTCGGCGAGGTTCCGCAGAAGTCCGCGGCGGTTATGGCGGAGCTTAAAAACAAGGAAAAGGAAATCGAGGAGCTTAACAACAAGCTTGCTCAAATGCGCGTGGAAAGCCTGCTCGGCTCCGCAAAGGAAATTTGCGGTCTGCGCTTTGTATGCGCTAAGCTTGAGGGCGTTGCTCCCGCAAGCCTGCGTATTATGGGCGACCATATCAAGTTTACCGCTCCCGACGCTGTTGCGCTGCTTGCCTCCGTGAACGATGGCAAGGCGAGCGTCCTTGTGGTCTGCGGCCTTGAAGCTCTCAAGGAGGGCGCTCACGCAGGCAAAATCGTCAAGGAAATCTCCGCTATGGCGGGAGGCAGCGGCGGCGGCCGCCCCGACTCCGCCATGGGCGGCGCAAACCCGGATATGCTTGACGAGGCTCTTTCCTCCGCCGCCGAAATCGTCGAAACCCTGCTGATAAATAAGTGATAAACCGCTTGAGCATCGGCTTTTGCAGAGCTTGAGCACGGCGCGGTGCTTTTGAGCACGCATTGAGCACGGAGCGCCCGGCTCCGTGCTCAATAGGTCACATTGAGTACAAAACACCGCGCCGACCACGGCTTACCGGTGCTCACCGAGTGAGACGGAGCGCACTTCTTGGCTCCCCTGTGCAAGGGGAGCTGTCAGCGAAGCTGACTGAGGGGTTGTATCGGCGACCAGTGATAGCGTTTGCACCTAACTCTGACAGCAAAGCTAAATCTGTGCCCTGCGGCGGTAGCCGCCTCGGCTCCCTCTGAGGGGTTTGGCTTTCGAGCGCCGCCGGTGGCGGATACAGCGAGAAAGGCAAGCCGCTGCCGTCCGCAAGTGCGAGAGCGAATAGCCGAAGCACGAGCGGAGAACGGCGAGGGGGCAAAGCTGTCAAGCCTTTTGATTTTTAAGGCTTGACTGAGGGAGAGATAACGCGAGGTTGCTGTTTGCACCGAGGTGCAGACGAGCACCAAATGAAAAAGCGGTCATTTGCTTTTGCCATTGTCTATATCAAGTGCTTTCGCACATACTCGCTGTATCTCTCTTTCCGTCACGGCGTTTAATCCTTTATCGCCGCGCCACCTTCCCCAAGGGGAAGGCAAAGGCGGCGCCCGAAAGCCAAACCCCTCAGAGGGAGCTTGTTCGCACACTCCCGCGCCGCCGCACAAAGCCTTGCTATGTGAAAATTTTCTCGTGTTCGGCGAGAGAAGAAATACTCACCGTATAATTTTAGAAAGGGGAATTTTTTATGAGCGACTGCCTTTTCTGTAAAATTGCCGCGGGAGAAATCCCCAGCAAAAAGCTTTACGAGGACGACCGCCTGCTTGCGTTCTACGACATAGACCCTCAGGCACCCACCCACTTCCTCGTCATCCCGAAGGAGCATATTTCCGGCGCGGGAGAAATCACCGCCGAAAACAGCTCCCTTGTGGCGTATGCCTTTGAAACCATAGCCCGCCTTGCAAAGGAGCTCGGACTTGAGAGCTTCCGCGTTGTCACCAATCAGGGTGAGCAGGCGGGACAGAGCGTGCCGCATTTGCACTTCCATGTGCTTTCCGGCCGCGATATGACATGGCCTCCGGGCTGACGCCGCCGAAAAACGCCTCCCTCAAGGGGGCGTTTTTTTTGCTTGCGATGTTTCTTCTTCGGCAAAAACTCTTTCTTATACCTTGAAAAATCGCCGACTATATGATAATATATATTAAATACTTGTAAAAATGGGGTGAACGGCTTTGGCAAAGGTGATTTTGATAGCCTCCGGCAAGGGCGGAGTGGGCAAAAGCACTGTTTCCGCACTTTTGGGCGAAGCTCTTGCCTTTGCCGGACATCCTACGCTTTTGGCGGAGCTTGACAGCGGACTTCGGAGCCTTGATGTGGCGCTGGGAGTCACCGCCGGGGTGCTTTTTGATATGGGCGACGTCGCAAGGGGCTGCGCCCCGGCGGACGCTGTGATGCAGTGTCCGTTCTGCGAAAAGCTCTCGCTTATCTGCGCCTCTGCGTCGAACGCCGCTGTGGACGAAAAGACGATTTCCGCCGTGATAAACGCCTTGGGGGAGGACTATGAGTTCATTCTTCTGGACTGTCCCGCGGGGCTTGGCGAAACGCTTTCCGCCGCCGCCCGGTGCGCTTCGTGCGCGCTTGTGGTGACTACTCCCGACCCTGCGGCGGTGCGTGCCGCGGCGAACACCGGCAGGTTCCTCGAAAAA
The DNA here is from genome assembly GCA_900553955.1 of uncultured Oscillospiraceae bacterium. Taxonomy (GTDB): domain Bacteria; phylum Bacillota; class Clostridia; order Oscillospirales; family Ruminococcaceae; genus UMGS1668. The sequence goes on along the minus strand of USFO01000037.1, from coordinate 5,882 downwards.
GAGGGGGTTCATGCAAGGCGGCTTGTTATCGAACGCTGCCCAAGCAGACCGAAAGGGCTTGAGCCGCTTCACAGCCTTGACGAGGTGATAGACGGTGCGGAAATGCGACTTATCGGCGTTGTGTGGGACGACCCCGCCGTAAGAGCCGCCGTGGATTTCGGCAGGGAGCTGCCCGCCGAAAGTCCCAACAAAAAAATGTTTTGTGACCTTGCCGAACGGGTTCTCGGAAACCGGGTTCCCATAGGCTTTAGATAAGGAAATTTTAAGGAGGGCTTTACTATGAACATTGCTCTTATAGCTCAGGATAGCAAAAAGGAGCTTATGGTGCAATTCAGCATTGCGTACTGCGGAATTTTGAGCAAGCACCGTCTTCTTGCTACTGCCGGAACGGGCAAGCTTGTTTCCGACGCAACGGGTCTTAGCGTAATTAAATTTTTAAGCGGCGATCAGGGCGGTTGCGAGCAGATTTCCTCCCGCATTTCCTGTAACGAGGTTGATCTTCTGCTGTTTTTCCGTGACCCGATGCGCGCTTCAAATACAAATACGAATCACGAGGATCTGCTCCGCCTTTGCGATGTGCACAACATTCCGTTTGCGACGAACATTGCTACCGCGGAAGCACTTATCCATGCGCTTGAACGCGGAGACCTTGACTGGCGGAACCTGGTGAGATAAAGGATCGCTTATACGATTGCGGTGCAAAGCACCGCATTGGCTCCCCTTGCGCAGGGGAGTCACGAACCGTTCTGCAAACGCTTGATGCGAACCTTGCAATGGCAAATCAAGACGCTGCCGCAAAGCCACAGATTCGGCAATGGCGGCTAATTTTTATATCACACTTAATTTTGATTTGGAGCAAAAACGACAGGAATGCGCGGTGCAGACGCTACAACTGGTCGCGGATATAACCCCTCAGTCTTTTTGCTCAAATCCTTAATGCAAAAATCCAGCTTCCCTTGCACAGGGGAGCCGAGAATAGAGGTATTTTTATGGCAATTATTACAAAAGCACCGCGAGGCACGCAGGATGTGCTTCCGGAACAGAGCGGAAAATGGCAGTACCTTGAAAAGGTTGCCCTTGAAACCGCGAACCTTTACGGTTTCAAAGAGATCCGTTTCCCGACATTTGAGCACACCGAGCTTTTCGCCCGGGGCGTCGGTGACGGCACCGACGTGGTTCAAAAGGAGATGTATACCTTCAAGGACAAGGGCGACCGTTCAATAACTCTCCGCCCGGAGGGGACTGCCGGCGCAATGCGCACGCTTATCGAGCACGGAGTGCTTGCGGGCGCGCTGCCGGTAAAAGTGAGCTACCTCACCAGCTGCTTCCGCTATGAAAAACCTCAGGCAGGCCGCCTGCGCGAGTTCCACCAGTTCGGCGCAGAGCTTTTGGGCGCCGCTTCGCCCGCGGCGGACGCAGAAATGATTTCCATGGTCAGCAGCATTTTCGACCAACTGGGAATAGAGGGTCTGACTCTCGAAATCAACTCCATCGGCTGCCAAAGCTGCCGCAGTGACTATAACGAGGCGCTGAAAGCCTATTTCCACAGCCGCGAAAGCGAGCTTTGCGACACCTGCCGCGACCGCCTTGAGCGAAACCCCATGCGTATTCTGGACTGCAAATGTCCCGACTGCAAAAAGGTTGCCGAGGGCGCGCCCCATATCATAGATTACCTCTGCGACGACTGTCGCACCCATTTCGAGGAGCTTCAGCAGCGCCTTGACGGGCTTGGCATCGAATATAAAATAAATCCCACCATCGTTCGGGGACTTGACTATTACACCCGCACCGTTTTCGAGTTCGTAAGCGACTGCATAGGCGCACAGGGAACGGTCTGCGGCGGCGGACGCTACGACGGCTTGGTTGAGCTGCTCGGCGGCGCGCCGACCCCCGGAATTGGCTTTGCAATGGGACTTGAACGGCTGTTGCTGCTTATGGAAAAGACCGGCGTGCCGTTTCCGGAGGACAGAAAAGTTGATATTTACATCGGCTCGATGGGTAAAAAAGCGAGCATGGAAGCCGCAACCATCGTGAACGCACTCCGCGCTGAGGGATTCTGCGCCGAATGCGATCTTATGGAGCGCAGTGTCAAGGCTCAGATGAAATACGCCGACAAAATCGGCGCTACATTCAGTTGTATAATCGGAGATTCCGAGCTTGAAGTCGGCAAAGTCACCGTGAAAAATATGAAGGAGGGCACTTCCGAAAAGGTTGCTCTTGACGAGATTATCGAGTACGTTTATGAGAACGATTTCGGCGATCTTTATGACGCAATCAGCTCCACCGACCCGCAGCCGGACGAGTGCACCCACGACTGCGCCTCCTGCCACCGCGACTGCAAGTTTTGAGAGAGGATGCAAAACGGCCTTTGGGTTATCGCCGAGGGCGCTCCCGCGCCGTGCACGGATTTGACAATGACAATCAATTTATAGGGTAAAAAGGCATAGTGCAAACGCATACCTTGTCGGGGGATACAGCCCCCGAGTCTTTTTGCTCAAATCCTTAATAAAAATTCAGTTTCCCTACACAAGGGGAGCCGAGAAAACCGGAGGAATACATATATGATAAACGGTTACAACCGTACCGCGTACTGCGGTGAATTTAACGAAAACAACATCGGTCAGGAGGCGGTGGTTTTCGGCTGGGCGCAAAAGACCCGCGACCTCGGAAACCTCATCTTCATTGACATTCGGGACAGAAGCGGCATTTTGCAGCTTGCCTTCGGCGACGGAACCGACAGAGAAACCTTTGAAAAGGCTGCCGCCGTTCGCGCGGAATACGTCCTTGAGGCAAAGGGTGTAATTCGCAGAAGAGAATCCGTCAACACGGAAATTCCCACCGGTGCGGTGGAGCTTTTCGTCACCGAGCTGTTCGTTCTGGCAAAGAGCCAGACTCCGCCCTTTGAGGTCAGCGACAACACCAACGCAAAAGAGGATTTGCGCCTTAAATTCCGCTACCTCGACCTTCGCCGCGGCGAAATGCAGAACATTCTGATGATGCGCCATAAAATCGTAAAGAGCGTTCGCGACTACTACGACGAAAACGGCTTTATGGAAATTGAAACCCCCGACCTCATCAAATCTACCCCGGAGGGCGCCCGCGACTACCTCGTTCCCTCCCGCGTTCACCCCGGCTGCTTCTACGCTCTGCCCCAAAGCCCGCAGCTTTATAAACAGCTTCTTATGATGTCCGGCTGCGACAGATATATGCAGATCGCCCGCTGCTTCCGTGACGAGGATCTTCGCGCCGACCGTCAGCCGGAGTTCACCCAAATTGATATGGAAATGAGCTTCGTGGACGAAAATGACATTATGACTATGAACGAGGGTCTTGTGAAGCGCGTTTTCAAGGACGTTATGGGAATGGATATCGAAACGCCATTCATTCGTATGACTTGGGACGAGGCTATGAACCGCTTCGGCTCCGATAAGCCGGACACCCGCTTCGGAATGGAGCTTTGCGACCTTTCCGACCTGCTTAAAAATTGCGAGTTCAAGGTGTTCGCAGGCGCGTTGGAGAAAGGCTCCGTTCGCGCTATTGTGGCGAAAAACGCCGTTCACACCCTTACCAGAAAGGAAATTGACAAGCTCACCGAAACCGTCAAGCTCTTTAAGGCGAAGGGTCTTGCATGGACCCGCCTCACCGAGGACGGCATAACCTCAAGCTACGAAAAATTCCTTTCTGAGGAAGAAAAAATCGCAATCCGCGAACGCCTCGGCGCCGAAACCGGCGATGTTATCTTCATAGTGGCGGATAACCGCAACGATATTGTGTTCAGCGCACTCGGCGCCCTCCGTCTGGAGCTTGCCCGCCGCCTCGACCTCATTCCCAAGGGCAAATTCAACTTCCTTTGGGTCACCGACTTCCCGCTGTTTGAGTGGTCGGATGAGGAGAACCGTTGGATGGCAATGCACCACCCCTTCACCTGCCCGCGCAATGGCGACGAGGACAAGCTGATGTCCGACCCCGGCGACTGCTACGCCCGCGCCTACGATATGGTGCTCAACGGCTGCGAGCTTGGCGGCGGCTCCATCAGAATAAGCGACACCGAGGTTCAGGACAAGATGCTTCAGGCGTTGGGTCTTTCCGAGGAACGCGCACAGGCGCGCTTCGGTTTCCTGCTTGAGGCAGAAAAATACGGCGTGCCGCCCCACGGCGGAATGGCGTTCGGCCTTGACCGTATGGTTATGCTCATGCTCGACCGCCCCTCCATCCGCGACGTCATCGCCTTCCCGAAGGTTCAGACCGCCACGGAGCTTATGACCATGTGCCCCACCGAGGTTGAGCAGAAAAACCTCGACGAGCTGCATATCGCCATAGTGAATAGCGAAGAATAATTTTTGACGAAGGGGTCTTTCGTCCCGAAGGACGAAGGACCCTTTTAGCAAGGCGAACGCCTTGCGTTGCTATATTACAAAATATAGGAGCCCGATTATGCCCGCATACGAATTTGAACTTGTCGCCACCCTGCGCGCCGCGGGAGCGACCGTCTCCACCGCGGAAAGCTGCACCGGCGGACTTGTCGCCGCCCGCATAACAAGCGTTTCCGGCGCGTCGGAGGCGTTCAAATACGGCGCAGTCACCTATTGCAACGAAGCAAAAAATAAAATACTCGGAGTAGAAAAAGAGACCCTCGAAACCCTCGGAGCGGTTTCTGCAAAAACAGCCGCAGAAATGGCGGCAGGAGTCAGAAAAATTATGAACGCCGAAATCGGCGTTTCTGTAACAGGACTTGCCGGGCCGAACGGCGGCGAGGGAAAGCCCGTCGGACTGGTTTTTGTGGCGGTGAACAGTGATAAATACAGCGAAGTTACGGAAAATCACTTCTCTGGCGACAGAATTTCCGTCCGCAATCAGGCGGCGGATAAGGCGCTGGAGCTTGCGCTTATGGCGGCAAAAAAACTCGGAGAATGAAATATTATGTTTGAATATGCGCTTTTTGACCTTGACGGAACCCTCGGCGACCCCTACGAAGGTATTACAAATTGTATAAAATATGCGCTCAATTCCGTGGGAATTACCGAGGATGACCCGGAGAAGCTCAAAAGCTACATCGGACCTCCCCTGCGCGAAACCTTTGCAAAATACGGCTTCGATTCGGATATGTGCGAGGTGCTCACCGAAAAATACCGCGAGCTTTTCAATGTGAGCGGCATCCACCAGAGCATAATGTACCCGGAAACCGCGGAGATGCTCAAGACTCTGCATGAGCACGGCGTGAAAATCGCTCTTGCCTCCTGCAAGCCGGAGGCGGCGTGCAGGATAATCCTTGAGGAATACGGCGTGCTCAAATACTTCGATACCGTGGTGGGCGCCACCCTCGATAAGACCCTCGACAGCAAGCCGAAGATTATAAAGGTTGCTCTCGACCGCTTGAAATACGGCGAAAAACCGCATGAGCATGCGGTTATGGTGGGGGACAGAGATATGGATATGCTCGGTGCTCACGAAAACGGAATTAACGCCGTGGGCGCCGTTTACGGCTACGGCGGCAGGGAGGAGCTTGCCTCCTCCGGCGCGGATTACATAATAAACACCCCCGCAGAGTTGCTCGAAATCGTGCTTTGAGCACCGATAAACCCGCTTGAGCACGCCCGAAGCTTGCTTGAGCACGCTTTGAGCACCGCTTTGAATTTTCGCCGCAGCACGGCGAAACTGTCCGCCCGCAGAGAACAAAATCCAATGGCATAAGCCTTACCGAAAGGAAAATATTCTGTGATTTTTAAGAACATTGACGAGATAAAACGCCATCTAAAAACAGGAATACCCCTGCCGTGCTACTTTGTGGCAGGCAGCGATGACCACCGCCGCCGCAGCGTGGTAAATAAGCTTGCGGAGATTTCCTCCGACAAAAACAGCTTTGATATACACAGGTTTTCGGG
>USFO01000036.1 GCA_900553955.1 uncultured Oscillospiraceae bacterium | reverse complement strand
AAAGCAACCCCCCGCCCGCTCCTTTCGGAGCGGGCGGGGGCTTTTTTTATTCCTCGCTGTCTTTTTCCCGGCGCAGAACGCGAACCTTGGTTTTATGGAAGGTTTTCGGCGCGCCATCGGGTGAATCGTCCATTTTTACGGTCAGCATTACGGTCATAAGGTTCAGGTCGGATACCGTTCCGCAGCCCTCCGGGGTCTTGACGTATGCGCCCACTTTGGGCGTTGTGCGGATAAGCTCCTCATAGCCGTCCTGCTCGTATTTGAGGCAGCACATAAGGCGGCCGCAGGTTCCGGAGATTTTGGTGGGGTTCAGGGAAAGTCCCTGCTCCTTTGCCATCTTTACGGAAACCGGAATAAATTCGCCGAGGAAGGACGAGCAGCAGAACGGCCTGCCGCAAATGCCGAGTCCGCCAAGCATTTTTGCTTCGTCGCGAACGCCTATCTGCCGAAGCTCTATTCTGGTGCGGAACGCCGCCGCAAGATCCTTGACAAGCTCGCGGAAGTCAACTCTGCCGTCCGCGGTGAAGTAGAATATAATCTTGCTGCCGTCAAAGGCGTATTCCGCCCCCACAAGCTTCATATCAAGACCGCGGGCGGCGACCTTTTCCTCGCATTTTTTAATTGCCTGTTCCTCATAGGCGCGGTTTTGCTTCAGACGCTCCAAGTCGGCCGTGTTCGCCATGCGTATGACTTTTTTAAGGGGCGGAACGACCCTGGAATTATCCACGAAGCGGTTATCCGCGGCGACCTCGCCGCATTCCTTGCCGCGGCTGGTTTCCACTATAACCTTGTCGCCGATGGAATACTGCACACCGTCAGGGTCGAAATAATACACCTTGCCCACTTCCTTAAAGCGGACGCCGATGACTTCTGTTTTATCGCTCATAAATTTCCTCCGAGCACGGCGGAAAGGTTCGCGCAAATCCAGCTTTGGATAAGCTCCGGCATACAGTTTTGCAGCAGGGCTTCCTTTCCCCGAGATAATATTTCCATGGATTTTACCGCCTGAGCGGGTTTTATTCTTGCGGGCGCAGCCTTTCCGGCGGCGAAATTCACGCCGCGGCGCCCGATTATGTTGCCCAAAGCTTCGATATATTCGCACAGGGCGGCTCTGTCCCCCGCTTCGGCGGTAATTCCCGCCGCAAGGTTGTAGGTTTTCGCCGTGCGGATAAGCTCCGGGGTTTTCGCCGCAAACTGAACGAGAGAAAGCTTTCCCTCCTCGAAGGCGGTCTTTGCTCTGCCCAAATTTCCGCCGTATGCCGTCGCCAAAAGCTCCGCGTCCTCGGCGGAAAGCTCCGGCAGCAGATTTTTAAGGCGCAGAGCACATTCCTCGTCGGAAAAAGGCTCAAGCTTATAGAGAGTGCAGCGGCTGATTATGGTATCAAGGAGCATTCCGGCGTTTTGGCAGGTCATAACGAACCTCACATGCTCCGGAGGCTCCTCAAGGGACTTGAGCAAGGCGTTCTGCGCCTCCACGCCCATGTCCTGAATGTCAAGAAGAACGTAGATTTTTATGTCGGACTCGTTCGGCGCAAGCCAAAGGGAGCCTTTTATCTCCCTGACCTTATCTATGGAAAAACCTCTTGCCGTTCCGGTTCCCTCGTAAATTTCCACATCCGGGTGGTTGCCGCCGTCGACCTTTTTGCATACGGAGCAGTGCCCGCAGGGCGGATTTTGGCTTTTGCAAAGCAGCGCCTTGCAAAGCCAAAGAGCAAGCTCCCGCTTGCCCACCCCGGGTTCTCCCTCGATAAGTACGGCATGAGAAAGTAAACCCTCCGCAGCGGCGGCGGAAAGCTGCTTTTTAAGCTCGGTTGCTGCGGGCATAAGCTTCAGACCTTCTCGAAGCGCTCAACGTTCATAACAAAGACAATGGCGCCGCCGACGGTGACCTCCACCGGGAACGCGGAGTACATACCCACGTCCATCATTCCGGCGCTGGGAACCATCTGTTTGCGCTTTTTGCTGTGCTTTGCGATGATGTCGATAACCTCGCTGACCTTATCATCATCCACGCCGATAAGGAAGGTGGTGTTTCCGCTCATAAGGAAGCCGCCGGTGGTGGCAAGCTTAGTTACGGAAAATCTTGCTTTGGTGAGCGCGGCGGAAACAGCGTTGCTGTCGTCGCCGGACACTACTGCCATAATCATTTTCATGGATAAAAATCCTCCTTTTAAGGAAAGAATTAAACAAATTATTTTACGGCGTTTATTTCCTCTATGCCGTATTTGAGAAGCAGACCTTGCAGCTCCTCGTTTATAATCTCCCCCGGTGCGGCAAGAGCTATGCAGGGGGGGCAGGGCAGAACAAGGCTTGCCGCCGTTTTGCCGAGAGCCTCGCCGGTTTTAACGAGCACGCTTTCGGCGAAGGTCGCCTCGCGGATGCTCATGCTCCGTTTCGGCATATCGAAAAGGTGCTCCTCAAAGGCGGAGCAGCCGTTGCCCACTGTATCGTCTATGAATTTTGCCGCCCGTTCGAAGTCCCGCTCCGCGTTAAACGGCGAAGCCATGAGCACCGCCCATTCGGAGTTCACATACTCCGGCTCGATTTCGTGCTCACGCAGAGCGGCGGAAAATTCCTCGGTGCTCATTCCGGTGGAAACGACCGAAAGCGTGAGCCTTGCAGGCTCCGCATTTCGGGTTTTCGGCGCAAGTCCGTGCTCAAAAGCGCGGTAGCGCAGATTTGCGACTCTGCCACCCAGTAGGGCGAAATCCGCCCTTGCTTTAGTTTCAAGATACTCTATACAGGCGTCTGCGGAGAGCATTATAAGATAGCTCGGGCTTGTGGAGCCGAAAAGGCGCATTTTGGCTTTTGCCCTATTATAAAGCCCTTTGTCATGCAGGTGGAGCAGCGCTCCGCCGGTGCAGACAGGCAGGGATTTGTGCAGAGAATCGGCGCAGGCGTCCGCTCCGAGGGCTATGGGGTGCATTTCCGTGGGGAAAAAGTGCAGGTGCGCCCCGTGGGCGTTATCCGCAATGAGCACCGCTCCGTGCTCATGAGCAAGCTTTGAGCACGAGGCTATATCCGTGAGCACGCCGAAGTAATCCGGCGAGGTGACATAGACCGCCTTTGCCGCCGGGTTTTGCTCAAGCGCCGCCGAAAGCTCCGTATAGCTGCGTGGATTTACCCACACAATGTTCAAATCCAAAAGTGCGGCGGCGTTCACCGCGGAGGCATGGCAGTTGCGGCACATAATCACGGTGTCGCCGGGATTAAGAAAAGTCGCAAGCATTCCCTGTATGCACAGGGTGGAGCCGCCTGCGGAGAGCAGCGAGGCTCCCGCGCCGTATATGGCGGAAAAGCGCTCCTCCGCCTCCCGTATTGCGCCGGAGGCTTCAAAAAGGCTGTCCGCTCCCGCAACCTCCGTTATATCATATTTATAATAGTCGGGGAAACATTCCGCGCCCTTGTGACCGGGCATATGAAATCGGGAAAACCCCTTGTTTACATATTCGTCAACGGCTTTATTGAGAGGCGTACTCATTTTTTCAGCTTCTTTTTGAGCTTATTCAGCTTGGAATTGAGTTTAGTTGCGTGCTTTACCATTTTCATGGAAAGCGGACGGTAGATTATATCAAATTCGCCGGGCAGCTCGTCAATCTGACCGTTAAAGCCCCGCTTGAAGCGGTACAGACCGTAGAGATGGTCGTTTTCGTTCTCCGTATCGCCGGAAATCCCCTGGAAGTCATAGACGGTGCAGCCGGTTTCTATCGCCCATTTAATCATTTCCCACTGGATGAGGTAGTTCGGCATGACGTTGCGGAAGGCGTTATCCGAAGCGCCGTAAACATAGTCGCATTTTCCGGCGTAATTCGTGGTGATTGTTCCGCAAACAGCCTGCCCCTGATAAAATCCCATATAGAGGCGGCAGTGCTCGCCCAGCGAGTCAAGCATACGCTCGAAATATTCCTTCGGGCGGATATTGAAGCCGTCCCTTTCCCCGGTGGTCTTCATAATACGCATAAATTCGTCAAGGTACTCCTTGCCGACGACTTTAATCTCGACGCCGTGCTTCATGGCTACGCGGATATTGTAGCGGCATTTTTGGGTGAGCGCCATAAAGACCTCGTCCTCGGTTCTGCCTTCAAGATAAAGGCGGTAATTGAAGCGGCACTGTATGGTTTCAAAGCCGGTGGGACCGAACTTGCGCTCAAAGCCCATTTCGTCCATTATTTTGAGAAATTCCTCATCCGACGCCGGAACATCCGGGTCCATTTTGAAATCGTGGGCTTTGTATTTCTTTGCAAGGGCGTTTATGCCCTCCATAAGGTCGGAAAGCACGGCTCTGTCGTGCAAATCGCAGACGGGTCCCCGTGGCGCATAGAGAAAGCTTGTTCCCACAAGAGGAACACGCTGAATGAGCACGGAAATTCCTCCGACGATTGCGCCTTCGGCGCTTCGTGAAACTACAACCTCGTGCTGCCAGTTATTTTTTACGCCGTACCACCGGGTGGACTGGGTAAAGCAGCCCTGTGGGTGGCATAGGCAGAATTTTTCGTATTCGGGATAAAGAGAACTGTCAAGTATCTCCATCTTTTTCCTCCATAATTATCTTATAATTGCGCTCCACATTCTCCGCCTTCCAGCCGTAGCTGCGGTCGGAGAGGTCGTCTCCGGGGCGGTAAACCGGGCGCGCGGATTCCTTGAACTCCCGCCAGCCGGTTCCGTCGAAGCGGCGGTTCATGGGGCATATATCGGTGCAGCAGTCGCAGCCGCAGACGAAGCCGACTTTTCTAATCAGGGCTTTATCCTCCGGGGTAAGCTCCTTTTTCATCTGATTGATATAGGAAACGCATTTTTCCCGAACGAAGCCGTCTTTTGTGAGCGCTCCGTTGGGGCAGTGCTTGGTGCAGAGGCCGCATTCAAAGCAGCTTCCCGGCATTTTTTTGGAACGGGCAAAGCGCCTGTCCGTAACTATTTCGCCTATGGCGCAGCGAGTGCCGTAGGCCTTGCTGATAAGCAGGTTATTGCGCCCGCGAATTCCCAGCCCCGCAAGGTTTGCGGCGCGAACCTCCGCAATAGGCGAGGAATCCACGAAGAATTTGAAGGTATTTTCCGGGAACGCCCGGCGCAGAATTTCCGTTGCCACTGAAAGATGCTCCGCCGCCACGTCGTGATAGTTCCGCCCCACGGCGAAGCGCGCCACGTTGCGCCCCTCGTTCATGCCGGTATCCCATGGGATAAGGCAGACTATGACGGAGTCCATGCCGTCGAAAAGCTCCCGCTTTTTGAAGCCCGTACCCGGCAGAGTATCCTCGTATGCGGCAACGCCGAAGTGTTCTATCCCGGCGGCTGCCATAACTTTATCAAGAATCATTTCAGTTACCCCAATACTTTCTGTCAAGGCTGCGGTATTGCAGCGCTTCGGCTATATGCTTTGTGTCTATATTCTCACTTTCGTCAAGGTCGGCTATGGTGCGGGCAACCTTGAGTATTCTGTCGTAGGCGCGGGCGGAAAGCCCCATTTTTTCAAAGGCGTTCTTGAGAAGCAGCTTTGCTCCCTCCGTGAGCACGCAGTATTTCTGAAGCATGGCGGGGGTAAGCATGGCGTTGCAGGTAATTCCGGTTCCGGCGTACCTGTCGTTTTGGATTTTGCGGGCGGCGTTCACCCTTGCGCGGATAACCTCTGAAGGCTCCGCCTTTCGCGTGCTGGAAAGGTCGTCGAATTCCACCGGCATAACCTCCACGTGAAGATCTATTCTGTCAAGAAGGGGTCCCGAAACCTTGGAAAGGTAGTGGGAAACCGCAAGCGGCGAGCAGGTGCATTTTCTTGTGGGATGACCGTAATAGCCGCAGGGACAGGGGTTCATGGCTGCAATAAGCATAACGTTGCAGGGGTAGGTGAGCCTGCCCGCCGCTCTGGAAATGGTAACTACGCCGTCCTCCAAGGGCTGGCGCAGAACCTCCATGGCGTTGCGGTTATATTCCGGCAGCTCGTCCAAAAAGAGCACGCCGTTGTGCGCGAGGGAAATTTCTCCCGGCTTAGGCATACTTCCGCCTCCGGTAAGTCCCGCGGGAGAGACTGTATGGTGCGGCGCTCTGAACGGGCGGCGGGTGATTAAGGAAGCGCCCTCCTGCAAGGCTCCGCATATAGAATGTATCTTTGTGGTTTCTATGGATTCCTCGAAGGTCATTTCCGGCAGAATTGAGGGCAGGCGCTTTGCAAGCATACTCTTGCCCGCTCCGGGAGGACCTATGAGCAGCACATTATGAAAGCCCGCCGCGGCGATTTCCAGGGCGCGCTTCGCTTCGTACTGCCCCTTTACATCGGCGAAATCCGGCTCCGGCGCGCGGGGTGCGGTTTTTTTGCAGTCCTGCGCCTTCACCGGCTGCATAAGCTCCTCTCCGGTAAGGTGCTTTACCACCTCGTTCACAGACTCGGCGGCGTAGACCTCTATTCCCTCCACAACGGAGCCCTCCGGGGCGTTACCCTTCGGGATAAAGATTTTGTTTATGCCAAGGCGCTTTGCCTCCAGCACCATGGGCAGAATACCCGCCACGGGCTTGATGGTTCCCTCAAGGGAAAGCTCGCCTATAAAGGCGCAGCCCTCGCAGTCCGCTTCGATTTGGCAGTCGGCGCGAAGTATTCCTATGAGAATGGGCAAATCATAAAGGGAGCCTGCCTTTTTTATGTCGCTGGGAGCGAGGTTCACCACTATTTTGCCCACCGGGAACATAAACCCGCTGTTGAAAATGGCGGTGTGAACTCTGTCTCTGGATTCCTTTACGGCGGTATCCGGCAGACCCACTATATCAAAGCCGGGGAACGAGTCGGAAAGATCCACTTCCACCGCAACCTTGTATGCGTTTATACCCAAAATGCCCATTCCCGTACAGGAACAAAACATACGAGCCCCTCCCCCGCTTTTATCTATACTTTATCAATTTATTATATAACATTTCAGTGCCAAATTACAAGTGTTTAACGGATTTTTTGCGAAGAAGCGGAAAAAGGGGCGGCGCGAGGCAAATTTGTGCACGGCGCGGGAGCGCCCTCGGCTCCGCCGCAATCGAACGGCTTTGCTTTTGTGCATTATTTCCTCCGCTAAAATTTTTCCCGTTTCCGCTAAAAGTGTTGCGCTTCGCTTTTATAAAAGTTATAATAAAAAATGACAAAAATATTTACTGTGGGAGGATGCCGAAAATGTCCGAAACGGAAAAATATATCGAATGGAAAAACTTTGTGCGGGACGAGGAGCTTGCCGCCGACCTTGCTTTAATTGAGGGAAACGAAAAGGAAATTTTCGACCGCTTTTTTAAGAGCCTTGACTTCGGCACTGCCGGACTTCGGGGAATTTTGGGAGCGGGCACGAACCGTATGAACATCTATACCGTTCGTCAGGCCACCCAAGGTCTTGCCAACTATCTGAACGGCAAAAAAAACGGTGCTTCCGTTGCCATAGCCTATGATACGAGGAAAAATTCCGAACGCTTTGCAAAAGACGCCGCCGCAGTGCTCTGTGCAAACGGCATAGGAGTTTGGCTCTACGGCGCGCCTGCGCCCACCCCCATGCTCTCCTATGCGGTGCGGGAACGCTTCTGCGACGCGGGCATAGTCGTCACCGCAAGCCACAATCCCGCGAAATACAACGGCTACAAGGTCTACGGCAGCGACGGCTGCCAGATTTCTCCCGAGGTCGCCGCGGAAATAACCGCCGAAATTCAAAAGGTCGACGTGCTCCGCGGTGCGGCGCTCTGCGACTTTGACGCCGCCGTCGGCGGAAAGAAGATAATAATACTCCCCGACAGCTTTTGGCGCAGATACTACGCCAGAGTTATCCGCGAGGGAGTTGACCGCGCCCATCACTGCGACAATGATTTGACCGTGGTATATACCCCTCTTAACGGAACCGGAGCCGTTCCGGTGGTGAACGCCCTTTCCCTTGCGGGCTTCGGCAATATCTCCATGGTTCGCGAACAGGAGCGCCCGGACAGCGCCTTTACCACCTGTCCCTTCCCGAACCCGGAGCTTCGGGAGGCGCTTTCCCTCGCCCTTGCTCAGGCGGAGCGGGAGGGAGCGGACATTGTGCTTGCCACCGACCCGGACGCAGACCGCGTGGGCGTTGCCTGCCGCGAGAAAAACGGCGGGTTCCGCCTGTTCACCGGCAACGAAATAGGCGTACTGCTCCTCGATTTCATCTGCCGCGCACGCATTGAAAACGAAAATATGCCCGAAACCCCCGTGGCGGTGTGCTCCATGGTCTCCACCCGCCTTGCGGACGCCGTTGCGGCGCATTACGGCGTAGAAATGCGCCGGGTGTTCACCGGATTTCGCTATATCGGCAAAGTCATAGCGGAGCTTGAGGCGCAGGAAGCGCCGGAGCGCTTCATCTTCGGCTTTGAGGAAAGCTGCGGCTACCTTTCCGGCACCTATGTTCGGGACAAGGACGGCATTGACGCCGCTCTGCTCATCTGTGAAATGGCAAACTACTGGAAAATGCGCAAAACCACCCTCGGAGAAGCACTTGAAAGTATTCAGGGCGAGCTTGGGCGGTATTATGATTTCCAAGACAATTTCTACTGCGAGGGTGCCGAGGGCGCAAGCCGCATAGCCGCGATAATGGCAAAGCTTCGGGAAAATCCCCTCTCCGAGGTCTGCGGCAGGGCCGTCGCCGAGGCGAAGGACTATGCTCCCGACGCAAATATGCTTGAATACACCCTTTCCGACGGCTGCGGATTTATCGTTCGTCCCTCCGGCACGGAGCCGAAAATCAAGATTTACTATTCCGTAAAGGCAGCAAGCGAGGCCGCCGTCAAAGCGGATGGCGCAGCCCTCAAGGCGGAGGTCACAAGGCTGCTCGGTCTGGACTGAGGCGCGCCTATGCCCGAATACAGAACCGTAAAAGCCCTTGCGGAGGATGAATTTGTCGAAAAGAAGTCGCGCTTTATCGGGCATATAGCCCCGGTCGCCTCGGAGGACGAGGCGGTGGCGTTCATAAACGAAATGCGCTGCAAATACCGGGACGCCACCCACAATGTTTACGCCTATTCCCTGCGGGAGGGACAGATAAAGCGCGCCGGCGACGACGGCGAGCCTCAGGGAACCGGGGGCGTGCCGGTGCTCAACGTGATAAACGGCGCGGAGCTTGTGGATGTGTGCTGCGTTATCACCCGCTATTTCGGCGGAACGCTCCTTGGCGTGGGCGGGCTTGTGCGCGCGTACTCCGAGGGGGCGAAAATCGCCCTTGCCGCCGCAGAAATTAAAGTTATGGCGCAAAGCGCCGACCTGCTGCTTCGCTGCGGCTACGATTTCTTCGGAAAGCTTGAGTATTATCTCAATGAGCACGGCGTGCTCGTTTTGAGCACGGAGTTCGGCGAGGAGGTCGCTGTCTCCGTTCGCATAAGAAAAGAGGATGTTTCCTCCTTTGAGCATGATATAACGGAGCTTTCCGCCGGAAAGCTTTCGCCCCTGCTTATTTCCGAGGGGTGGAACGAAATGTAAGAAAAAAAGCCTTTCCCAAACGGGAAAGGCTTTTTGTGTTCATTGAATCAGTCCATACCGAAACGCTTTTTGAATCTGTCAACACGACCGCCGGTATCAACAAGCTTCTGACGACCGGTGTAGAAAGGATGGCACTTGGAGCAAACCTCTACGTGGATATCCTGCTTAGTGGAACCGGTCTCCCACACAGCGCCGCAAGCGCAAGTAATAGTTGCGGGTTTGTAGTTAGGATGAATTCCCTCTTTCATTTATGTCACCTCTTTCTTTCGAGCTTTGTATAATAAGTCCCTGTTTAACAAGTCCTTTTTTACATCAGTATTGCTATAATATCACAAACCGCAATAGATTGCAATAGCTTTTTTCTGAAAATTCTTTCCTACGGCAAATTTTTTATTTCCAAAGCCCTTTTGGGTACTCTCCGGCCTCGGTAAGCTTCAGCAAAGCGGCGGAAAGCTCCGGGGTATCCTCCTTGTAGGTCATGCCGTACCATTTGTCGGGGCATTCCTCCACCTTGACGGTGACTTTGCCCTCGCGCAGGAGCGCTCCCACCACGTTGGGAAGATAGCACTCGGCTTTTTTCACGTTCAGCGGAAGCTCGTTTTTCACAAAATCCGCCATAGCCTCGTCAAGATAGTCGAAAATATCCGGCGTGAAGCCCCAGAAGTTCATGGAAACCGGAGTTCCGGCGGGAAGCTCCGTCCATGTTTTGCCGTCATCCTCGGTGAACGCCGCGCCGTTGCCGCGTTTTTCCACATGGGTGCGCTCGTTTATCTCGGTGAGCATACCGTTTTCCGTGCGGCAAACGCCCCTTGCGACGCTGCCCTTGTCGGTGACGGTGTTTTCAATGCGGTAGCCCATCATGGCATACTGATTTTTGCCTGTCATTTCGTCAAGGCATTTTTTAATGAGGGTAAAAGCGTGGCAGCCGTAATAGTCGTCGGCGTTGATTACGGCGAACGGCTCGTTTACATGGCCGCGGCAAAGAGCGATGGCCTCGGCGGTGCCAAGAGGCTTTACTCTGCCCTGCCCGGCGTATTCCGGCGCAATTTCCTGGAACACATAGTCTGTTTCCATAAATTTAGAAACCGGGTCGCCGATTTCCTCGCGGAAATCCTTTTCAAGGCTTTTACGAATGATGAAAACCACCTTTTTGAACCCCGCCTTATAGGCGTCGTACATGGAAAAATCAATAATTTTTTCGCCGCAGGGTCCCACCGGAGTTATCTGCTTTGCGCCGCCGTAGCGGTTGCCGATACCTGCCGCAAGAATAACAAGAGTTACATCCATAGCTTTATATCTTCTTTCTTTTTATTTTATCCGCGAAAGTCGGAAAGCTGTTTTGGTAAATTTTTTTGCCCGCCGGGGTGAACGCGGCAAAAACGCTCCCTCTGAGGGGTTTGGCTTTCGAGCGCCGCCTTAGCCTTCCCCTTGGGGAAGGTGGCGCGGTGCTGCGTTTTTGCGCTGCACCGTGACGGATGAGGGCAGCCCGCTAAAAGCGGGCTTAACCGCGGTTCGCACCTTTGCAATTCTGTGCTCTGCGGCGGAGCCGCGCGCCGCAAATGCGCACCATTATCTCGGTGTGAGCACTGCTTTGAGCACCGTTTCGGTGGCTTGAGCACGGCTTTGAGCACCGTTTGAGCACGGGATTTATTAAATTCTGGGAGTTTCGCACTCCTCAAGGGATTTGAGCACGGTTTCGGGGTCGCTTGAGCACGAAAGCAGCGCCGCCGCCGCAAAGGTAAAGGCGCGGTTCGCCGCCTGTGCGGAAAGCGTGCTCAAATTCGCATTATAGACCTGCGCGGTCATCTCTCCGCGGACGCAGGTGACATCCGTGACCTGCGCGGGCAGGCAGTGCATGAGCACGGCTTCGGGAGCTGCGTGCTCAAGCGTTTCTTCGGTACATTCCCAGTCTTTATACTGCTCGTTTTGCTCGCGCAGCTCACTTTCAAGCAGCTCTATGGAAGCCGCACGGTGCGCTTCGTAAAATTCCGTGCGCTTTTCAAGAAAAGAATAGGGCACCCAGTTTATCGGGTAGATGATTTCCGCGTCGCGCACGGCTTCTTCCATAGTGAGGACGTGTCCAAAGCTTCCGCCGGAAGCCTTGGCGTTTTCCTCTGCGCGTTCACATATGTTCGGAGAAAGCTCGTAGCCCTCCGGGTGCGCGAGCACCACGTTCATCCCAAAGCGGGTGAGCAGCGAAATAAGTCCCTGCGGCACGGCAACGGATGTTCTTACCTCCGGAGCGTATGCCCATGTGACGGCGACCCTCCGTCCGGCAAGCTGCTCCATTCCGCCGAAGCGCCGCGCCATAAAGCCGAGGTCGGAAAGTGTCTGGATAGGGCTGTCCTCGTCGCTGCCGAGGTTGATTACGCAGGGCTTGCGTCCGCCGGCGCTGCTTTCCTTTACGCAGGCGGCAAGGCGGCGCATATAGCCGGAGCTTTTGCCCACATATTCGCAGTCGCGCACGGCGACGACGTCGGCACAGTTCGCCGCAAGCAGAGTTGCAAGCGTGGCGGAATTTCCGAAGTCCCTGCCGCTTTTTTCGCAGAGCGAAAGCCCCGAAAGGGCGCAGCCGAACTGTGCCGCAAGCTCCATACCCGCTTCGCGGCCGCTGTTTGTGATAAGAACGGCGGCGCCGCTTTCAAAAGTTTTTACGGAATAGCCGTTTTTATAAAGCGCAAAAAGCCGCTCCGCAGCGTTTACAACGGATTTTATTTCATCATCGGAAAGATACCAGCTTTTCAGAAAATCCTTTCCGAAAAGCGGATTTTCCGCCTTGTTTTCAGGAAACATAACAGTCCTCCCCCATTCAGGTTTTTACGGAACTATTATACCAATCGCTTCCACGCATTTCAATAAAATTTTGTGAATTTTTTAGAGGGATTTTGCGGAAGATACAAATGCGCTTTTATTTTTCTTCTTCGTCCTCCTCCGGCGGAGGGAGAATTTTCGCATGGACTTTTTCTATGCGGTGTTCCTCCGTGCGAACAACAGTAAATTCCACGTTTTTGTAGTTCACCACGGGGTGCTCGTTTTCCTCCGGGATTCTGCCGAGTTTATCGGTGATGAACCCGCCGAGGGTGTCGTAATCAAGCTCTTCCGGGAACTCGATGCCGAGAATTTCGGCAACATCGTCAAGAAGCATTGTTCCCTCAAAATCAAAATTATCCTCGTCGATTTTGCTGTATTCGGCTTCCTCGTCGTCGTATTCATCCTGAATATTGCCCATGACGGACTCTATCAGATCCTCCATGGAAACAATTCCCGCCGTTCCGCCGTATTCGTCCACCACCACGGCGATTTGAATTTTTTTCTGCTGAAATTCAAAGAAGGCTTCGCGGCAGCTGTTCGATTCGGGAATGAAGCTTATGGGGCGGATGAAATCCGCAACCTTTCGCTGAGAAAAATCCTTTTCGCCGATAAGAGCAAGCAGATCCTTCGCGTAAATAATGCCCTTAATGTTGTCAATGGTGTCCTCGTAAACCGGCATACGGGAATATCCGTCGGAAATGGCGAGGTCAACCACCTCGGTGATGGGTGCGGAAACCTCTGCGGCGGTGACGTCCATGCGGTGGGTCATAACCTCCCCCACGGTACGGTCATCAAGCTCAAAGATGTTGTTAATCATCTCTTTTTCGCTTTCCTCAATGGTTCCCTTTTCGTTGCCCGCGTCAAGCATCATACGAATATTTTCTTCCGTAGCGGACTCCGGTTCCTCCTTGGGGTTGATTCCGAAAAGGCGAAGAATTCCGTTTGTAGAAACGCCGAGCAACGCCACAAATGGTCTGAAAATTTTATAGCAGAACGAAAGCACTCCGCTTATGGAGTAGGCTATTCGCTCCGGATAGTGCATAGCTACTCTTTTTGGAACAAGCTCGCCGAAAATAAGGGTTACATACGAGAGCAGCAGCGTCAAAAGCACGAGCACGACTGCGTGTATCGACTCCTCGGCCACCGCTCCGCCCAATACTTTCATTGCGAGGGCGGTTAAGTACCCGGCGTATTTGTCTGCGGCAAAGGCGGAGGACAGCAGTCCCGCCAAGGTTATCGCCACCTGAATTGTGGCAAGAAAATTGTTAGGTTCACTTACAAGCTTGCAAAGTATTTTTGCTTTTTTGTCGCCGTTTTCGGCGTCATGATGAAGTTTGGCATCATTAAGCGAAATTATCGCAATTTCGCTCATGGCGAAGAAGGCGTTAACGCCAACCAGCGCCAATACAAGAACAATGTACCATATACTTCCCGGGTCATCCGGCATAGGGGGATTCCTCCAATACAAAATAAAATAGGCGGCTTGCCGCCGATAAAATAGTATTATACTATTTTACATTTTATCATATCATGACAGAGCTTTTGTGTCAATACTTTCCTTTGCAAACGCCCCTCGAGCGCAAATAACACTTGACCAAAGGCGCTTTTCGTGGTATGATAATATTCTATGGAGATGTATCGAAGTGGTCGTAACGAGAACGACTCGAAATTTTTGGAAGCTCCGGCTGTTTCGTCCGCTGAAAATGTCCGCCGCACAGGGCTTTGCGCGGGTTCGGATTTCA
>USFO01000035.1 GCA_900553955.1 uncultured Oscillospiraceae bacterium | reverse complement strand
GCTGAGAAACTTCACTATTCAAAATGAAAGGATGTATAAAATGAAATCATTTATGCGCTCGTTTGGGCTGACGCTTTCGGTGGCGCTTATCGCGCTGAGCGGCGTTTTTGCCGCGGGGCTTATTTCGGCGGCGGCGGAAAGCAGCGGCTTTTCCTCCGGTGAGCTTCTCTTTATCGGGTTCGAGGATAAGATCCTGTTCGGCGAGGCGCTGGGGCAAAGGTTCGCCCTCGACTTTGCTCCCGCACTGGCGTTTATGCAAAAATTGCAGCCGCTGGCGGTGCTTTTGCCGCCCCGGTGGCAGCTTTTGCTGCGCTGCCTTGCGGCAGCGCAGCAATGATATATGACGGCTTTGCCGTCATATATCAAATGAAGCGCGCCTGCGGCGCATGAAGCGCGCCTGCGGCGCATGAAGCACGCCTGCGGCGTATGAAAAATGAATGTGTGCCGCGGGTCGCGGCACGCCGAAAAATATAACTGCGGCGCAGCCGCTCAATAACTCATTTCCTTCAGCGTTTCAAGTCCAAGCTCCGGAAAAACGGCAAGCTCTACCGCAAGGGCGATAAGCCGGGCGGCGCGCTTTACGGTCACGTCGATGTCGCAGGGGGCGACAAAAATTATTTTGCCGTCCTCCGCGCCGCCGCTTTCCGCGTACCCTATCACCGTGGGCATTCCAACGGCAACGGTGGGCACGCCGAGCACCGCCGCGGAAAGCTCGAACTGCTCCCTACCCACGCCGGAGCCGGGGCAAATGCCCGCGTCCGTAAGCTGCACCGTTCGCCCTATGTGCGAAATGTGCTCCGCGGCAAGGGCGCCGACGAGCACCACGGCGGCGGGCGAGGTCAGCTCGATGACGGATTTTATCATTTCAAGGGGCGAAAAGCCCGTTTTGCCGCAGACCCCGGTGGAAAGGCAGCACAGCCGACGCCCGAGGAAGCTGCCCGCGCACATGGCGGAGATTGCCGCCGCACCGAGAGAGTCCGCTGCAAGCGCTTCGTTGCCTACGCCCACGGCGAGCACCGTTCCGTGCCGGGGCAAAAGGGCGGCGAGCTCCGCCGCAAGGGCAGCGATTTCTTCGTCGCTGTTCACCGTGGGGTCGAGCACGCTTTCCGCCTCCACGGAAATGTATTTTCCGGCGGGGCGGCAGGTGGCACGCGCCTGTTCTCCGGCGGAAATTTCGATTCGTGTAATATCAACATTCCCAAAACGGTGATATTTTATTTTCGGAAGATTTTTTTCCGAAATTCCTTCAATTATTTCGGAAGCAAGGTCACTTTTGATTGACAAAACGGTTCCTCCTCTGATATAATAATTCTGTACCGGTTGCTGCAGACCGTGTTAATGCAATATCCGGCATATTTTGGGCTATAATAAAATAAATTTAAGTCCAAAAACCCTTGACAGAACGGATCATTTCGTATAAAATGACTATTTGTGAATGTATCCGATAAGCGAAGGAGGTGTAACCGAATGCCGAATATTAAATCCGCAAAAAAGAGAGTTAAAGTTATTGCTGTCAAAACTGCCCGCAATAAAGCAATAAAGACCAACCTTAAGACTAACATCAAAAAAGCAGAGCTTGCCTGCGCTTCCGGCGCAGAGGATAGAGAAGCTGCAATTCGCCTTGCCATCAAACGCGTTGACCAGGCCGCAGCAAAGGGTATCCTCCACAAAAACACTGCTGCAAGACGCAAAGCCGCCCTTGCAAAGAAGCTTAACGCTGCAAACGCTCAGTAATTTTTGATATTGCAAAACTTCGCCTCACCAAAATGGTGGGGCGATTTTTTTTGCGGCGTAAACGCCGCAGTGAAATACGGCGGCAAGCCGCCGTATTTCAGTTATATTTTTCGCCTGCGGCGAAAAGTTATATCGCGCCCTCGGCGCGGTTATGTCCGCGGCAAAGCCGCGGGTTATGTTTTGCACCCCTTTGGGTGCAAAGTTTAGGTGTGCCCGCCGTGCGGGCACATTTTGAAGGGGTAGAGCCACCGCGGTAATGGTGAGCAAAATGCTGCCTGAGTGTGTTCTATCTATAGAAATGTGCCGCGACCCGCGGCACACATTAACTTTGCCGCCTACGGCGGCAAAACATAACCCGCCCGAAGGGCGGATATAACCGCCGCGAAGCGGTGATATATCCCGCGGCAACGCCGCGGATATAACTGTGACGCTCCGTGCTCACTCCACTCTCCAAACTCCACACTATTCCGCATTTCGAATTAAATTCACTTCTCCTTCGGCTTAAAGAGCGCCGCGGCGAGAAGCCCGAACACGATGGACGCGGTTATGCCGCCGGAGGCGGCGGAAAGCCCGCCGGTGAACGCTCCGAGCAGACCCTGCTTTGCAACGGCGGCACGTGCGCCCTTCGCCAAAAGGTGCCCGAAGCCGCAGAGCGGCACCGTTGCGCCCGCGCCCGCAAACTCCACAAGAGGCTGGTACAGCCCCAGAGCGGAGAGCACCACGCCCGCCACCACGAAGCCCACCAAAATTCGCGCGGGGGTCAGCTTTGTGCGGTCAATAAGAAGCTGTCCCACAAGGCAAATTGTGCCGCCCACAGCAAACGCTTTAAGATATTCCATCAGAAAATACCCCCCTTCCGCGCGGAGTAGCACACCAGATGCGCCACGCCGGGAATGGTCTCTCCCTGCTGCACACTGGTGGGGCTCATCAGTGCGCCGGTGGAAACAAGCAGCGCGTTTTCAAGCTCGCCGCGCTTCATTCGCGGCAGAACGTGTCCGCTTGCCACGGCGGCGCTGCACCCGCAGCCGGAAGCACCCGCTTCCACCTGCTGGCGCTTGCGGTCGTAAATCAGCAGACCGCAGTCGTTGTAGTTTTCGCCGAGGGCGAAGCCCTCCTTCGACATAAGCTCCCGCAAAAGCGCCGCCCCTACAAACCCCAAATCGCCGGTGAGAATCAGGTCGTAGTCCTCCGGCACGGAGTAGGTGTCGCGGAAAAACTGCGCCAGCGTGGCGCAGGCGGCGGGCGCCATGGCGGCGCCCATGTTGTTCTGGTCATTGATGCCCAAGTCCTCCACCGTGCCGAAGGTCACAGCCTTAATAAACGGCGCTGCGCCGCCCTTTTCAATAACCGCCGCGCCCGCCGCGGTTGCCGTCCATTGGGCGGAGGGCGGTCGCTGACCGCCGTATTCCAGCGGAAAACGGTACTGCCGTTCCGCCGAACAGAAATGTGACGACGCCACCGCAAGGCAGCGCGTTGCCGGACCGTCGACGAACACCGCGCCAAGGGCGGTAGCTTCCGCGTAGGTCGAGCATGCGCCGTACAGCCCGACGAAGGGCACGCCCGCGCCGCGCACGCCGTAGCCGGAGGCGATGCACTGGTTGAGCAAATCGCCGGCGAAGATGAAATCCACATCCGAAAGGGCGCGCCCGCATTTTGCGAGGGCGGCGTTCGCCGCGGTTTTCTGCATGGTACTCTCCGCCTTTTCCCATGTCTTTTCGCCGAAGCGGGAATCCTCGTTTATCACGTCAAAATCCGCGCCGAGAGGGCCTTCGCCCTCCTTTTTCGAGCCAACGGCGGCGGATGCGGCAACGCTTGCGTCGCCGTCAATTATAATGGTTTGTTTTCCTATTTTGTGCGCCAAAAAATCACCTCATAAAGTAAAAACGGACAGCAAGCGAAGCACTGCTGTCCGTTTTGTTTGTAATATTTTGCGCGGTTTTAGCAAAGGTATGCGGGAAAATTAGAAATGAGGAGTGAGGAGTTAAGCACAGAGGCGTATTGAGAACGAATCTTGGCTCCTGCGCCGTACACAGCTTTGCTGCCGTATTTTATTTTATCACCGCGCTCATTACCCAACATATGATTCCATAGACCACGCTGGCCGCCGTGCCATATACGATAACAGGTCCCGCAATGGTGAACACTTTCACCCCGACGCCGAGCACCCAGCCCTCGCTTCTAAACTCCATTGCGGGAGAAACCACCGCGTTCGCAAAGCCGGTAATGGGCACAAGGGTGCCTCCGCCGCCGAATTTTGCGATGTTGTCGTAAACGCCGAGGGCGGTCAGCACGGCGGAAAGAAAAATAAGCGAAACCGAGCACAGCATGCCCGCCGCCGGAGTGCCAAGCCCCGCGGCTTTATAAATGCTCGTCAGCCCTTGCCCCAGTGTGCAAATAGCGCCGCCGATAAAGAACGCTCCGCAAAGGTTCCGCCATTCGTTGGTGGGCGGAACGGCGCTTTCGCCCATTTTTTTATACTCATTCGGAGAAACCGCCAAGAAAAACACCTCTTTTTAAGTTTTCGTGATTATTATCGGCTTTTTTGGCAAAAATATTCGCAGAAATTTTTGTGAAAGGGCGTGCTCAAGCGGTGCTCAAGGCAATAAAAAAGTGGTGGAGGGCTGCCGCAGCGGGGCTTGCAGCCGGAATTTTAAATGGGCTTTTCGGCTCCGGCGGAGGAATGGCTGCGGTGCCCGTGCTCAAAAAAAGCGGGCTTTCGCTTAAGGAAGCACACGCCACTTCTGTTTTGATTATGGCGGTGCTCTCCGTGCTCAGCGCGTATTTGTATTTGAGCACGGGCAGGCTCAGCCTTGAGGAAGCGGCGGCGTTTATTCCGGGCGGAATCGTCGGCGGCGTGCTCGGCTCACTGCTGTTCACCAAAATTAAGGCGGGGACGCTCAAGAAAATTTTCGGCGCATTCGTGATTTTCGCCGCCGCAAAAATCTTAATCGGGCAGGCGGTGAAATGAGCATGGCGGGTTTTTTAGTGGGCGCAATCTCCGGAATTTGCAGCGCCATGGGCGTAGGCGGCGGCAGCATTCTGCTTCTTTACCTCATGGCGTTTGAGGGCTGCGACCAGCTTTCCGCACAGGGGATAAATCTTGTGTTTTTTCTGCCGACGGCGCTCTGCGCCATTATAGTCCACCTGAAAAACGGCTATGTCAAGTGGCGCAGCGCCCTTGCTTCGGTGATTTTCGGCGTTCCGGGTGTGTTTTTAGGCTCGTACATCGCCGGCGCGGCGGACAAGGAGCTGCTGCGCACGCTTTTTGCGGTGTTTTTGCTCCTTGTCGGCGTAAGGGAACTGTTCGGGAAGAAGTGAACATCTAAGATAACAGGTAAGATAACATCTAAGATATTGACTTTTTCTTCAATAAATTGTATAATATAATTTAGGAAGGAAGGTGTTTTTGTGTCCGAATACGCACCGCCGTTTGAAATAACCAACAAAATAATTTCTCTGCTTTCCGAGATAGCCGAAAGCCTCGGAAAAATAAGCACCGCGCGGGAGCTTGAAGCGCACCCGCATCTGCGGCGGAACAACCGCATACGCTCCATCCATTCGTCCCTTGCTATTGAAGCGAATTCCCTTTCCGTTGACGAGGTTCGCGGCGTAATCGACGGGCGAACGGTTCTCGGTTCGCAGACAGAAATTCAGGAAGTAAAAAACGCCTACCGCGCTTATGATGAAATCGGTTCCTTCGATCCCTTTTCTTTGAGCGAGCTGAAACGCCTTCACGGAATCATGACTTACCTTACGGTTAACGAAGCGGGGAAGTTCAGAAGCGGCGAGGAGGGTGTTTTTGACGGCGACCGCTGCATTTTTACGGCTCCGCCCGCGCATCTGGTCCCGCAGCTTACGGAAGACCTTTTTCTTTGGATGAACAAAGAAAAGAATGCGCTGCACCCGCTTATTCTGTCCTCGGTTTTTCATTATGAATTTGTTTTTATACATCCGTTTTCCGACGGAAACGGGCGTATGGCGCGGCTTTGGCAGACGGCAATTCTTTCGCAGTGGAACCCGCTGTTCAAGTACCTGCCCATCGAAAGTGAAATCTATGCCTTTCAGCAGGAATATTACAATACCATTTCGCTTTGCCACAAAAACGGAAATTCCACCGCATTTATCGAATTTATGATGACCCAGATACTGGCAACCATAAAAAATGCTTCACAGCGGGCAGAGCTTCCGTCTGCCGAAAGCTCCATATACGTTCAGCGGCTTATGAGCATCATGGAATATGGCGTTCCCTATACGGCAAATCAGCTTATGGCGGCGGTTGGCATTAGGTCAAGGGATTCCTTCCGCAAAAATTATCTTTCCCCCGCCGTGAAGCTCGGGCTTGTGGTAATGAGTATTCCCGATAAGCCTACAAGCAGGAATCAGACATATATAAGGACATAATTTGGCGAGGGAAGCCAAGAACGCCCACCGTAGCCGCGGTGTATCCCTCGGAAGTGATGCCTGCCTCCGGCGGGCGGTCTTCATCCGTCACGGTGCAGCGCCGTTTTGTGTAAACGTTTTCACCGGTCGCGGATACAACCCCTCAGTCGCGCTAAATACATACCGGTGCTCAAATAAAAAATCCCGTGCTCATTTGAGCACGGGATTTTCTTTACCAAAACATTTTACCAAAACATTTTTCGCAAAATTATCCGATGTGGATTATATCGTCGCTATTTCCGCCGCCGGAGGAGCTGCCGCCGTTGCCCCAGTCGCCCCAGTCGCCCCAATCGCCATTTCCGCCGCCGTAGCACTCGGTGCAGTTGCCGGGGATGTTGTCCTTCTTATACCAACCGGTGGCGGTGCTTGTGCACGCATCGGTGGCAATGTCGCCGGAGCGTGTGCAGTAGGTTTTCTGCACCACGTTCGGACTGACCGGGAAGTCCGCATCCGCGTTCATATAGGACACAATTTTCTGCATAACGCCCTTCCAAATATACGGAGTGGGGTATTTGTTATACCTGATTTCCTGCATACTTTCGGAATAGCCGAGCCATAC
The DNA here is from genome assembly GCA_900553955.1 of uncultured Oscillospiraceae bacterium. GTDB lineage: Bacteria > Bacillota > Clostridia > Oscillospirales > Ruminococcaceae > UMGS1668. Next base: position 7,410 of record USFO01000035.1, on the reverse strand, counting down.
AACGCCGAGGTATTCCGGAGTCATGCCGACGAACCAAAGGTCGGTGTTGTCGGATGAGGAACCGGTTTTACCGGCGGTTTTTATGCCGTAAGCAGAAAGGTTTGCCGCCGTACCGGTACCGTAAGGACCGCCTGTTACGCGCTGGAGGAGCTTATTCAGGATAGTTGCGGTTTCTGCGGAAACAACACGCTCCGGAGAGGTGTTCGCCTTGAGCACCACAGCGCCGTCGCTGTCGAGCACTTCGGTGTAGGCGTGCGGCTTGATGTAAAGTCCGCCGTTGCCTATCATTTGATATGCGCCCGCAAGCTCAAGGGGTGAAATACCCACGGTGAGGGAGCCGAGCGCCATAGGCGCAACGGCAACGTCGTTGTTTTCGCCGGAATCAACAAGAGAAGTGATGTGCAGCTTTTGGGTCATAAAGTCGAAAACCACGCGTGGGGTGAGCATGGTTACAAGCTTTACCGGAATGGTGTTGATGGAACGCTGAAGCGCTTCGTCAACGGTTACGTTGCCCTTGTAGCCTGCGTAATAGTTCACAGGCCAGTCGGCTTTGAACGTTGTTCCCTGATAGGTTTCGCCCGCTTTATAGACCGGTTCATCGCAGATTATGGTGGAATAGGTTATAAGGTCGTTTTCCAGTGCAAGGGCATAGGAGGAAATGGGCTTGATGGTTGAACCTATGTGCCGCTTGCCGGAGGAAGCGATGTTGAACAGGCGCGAGCCTTCCTTTTCGCCTTTTCCGCCGACTATGCCGACGATTTCACCGTTGAAGTTGAGGATTACAAAGGCGGAATCCGGCTGAACCTCGTTGCGCATCTGCGGGAAGTTATCCGGGTTTTCGTAGTATTCCTCAAGGGCGCTTTGGATGTTGTTATCAACGGTGGCATAAATGCGGTAACCGCCGCTGTAAAGCTCTTTGGAGGCGGTTTCTTTATCCCAGCCGTATTCGTCCATAAGGCCGTTTATAACGTCGTCGATTACATAGTCGATGAACCATGACTGATATTTGCTTGTCTTTTTGTTTGAGGTCTGCCCCTTGGAGGTGACTATGGGCGTTGCGGCAAGAGCGTCCTTTTCATCCTGACTTATATAGCCGAGCTTCTTCATCTCGTTGAGAACGTATTCGCGGCGCTCATTGTTGTTCTCCATGTGTCCGAAGGGCTCATAGTAGCTGGGGTTGTTGGTAATGGCGATAAGGCTTGCACATTCGTTGACGGTAAGCTCCGAAACATCTTTGTCGAAGTACATATTCGCCGCCGCCTGAACGCCGTAGGTATTATAGCCGAAGGCAATTACGTTGAGATACGCCTCCAAAATCTGCTGCTTGGAATATTTCTTCTCCATAGCAAGCGCATTGAAGATTTCCTTTACCTTACGGTCTATACGAACCTCGTTATGGCCGGTGGCGTTTTTGATAAGCTGCTGAGTTATGGTGGAGCCGCCGCCGTCGGTGTTGCCGGTAAGGAATTTCACCGTAGCGTAGATGGTACGGGTGAAGTCCACGCCCTGATGCTGCCAAAAGCGCTTATCCTCCGCCGCAACGGTGGCGTCGATAAGATAAGAGGGCATTTCATCGTAGTCCGCCCAAATGAGCTTACCCTTTTCGCCGTAAAGCTTGGTATCCTCGGTATATTCGCCGGTGTCGGGATCCTTGGTGTAAATTATGCTCGTGTAGTTAAGCTCCAGAGAATTAAGGTCGACGCCCTCTGCGTCGTCCACCATTCCCAGAACCACGGCGGCGAGCACGCAGCCGATGATGCATCCGCTTATTATGAACACCGAAAGCACGGTGACGAGCGCACGCCCCAAAAAGCGAAAGAATCCCTTCACGGCTTTAAGCCATGCGGGCTGTTCCTTCTGCGGAGCGTCGCTGTTTTTCTTTTTTGCCATTTATCTGTCCTCCCTCTTTACGGGAATTTTTTGTGCCGAATCGGGCTTATACAAAGCCCATACTATACATTATAGCAAATCAGATGATTATTTGGTGAATTGTCTGTTAAAAATAGTGAAAATCAGTGGGCGGGGCGAAGCTCCGCAGTTATATCCGCGGCGGCGCTGCGGGATATATCGCGCCTACGGCGCGGCTATGTCCGCCCTTTGGGCGGGTTATGTTTTGCCGCCGCAGGCGGCAAAGTTTAGGTGTGACCGCCGTGCGGTCACGTTTTTTATAGATGGGGCGCACTCAGGCGACGCTTCACTCAGCATTACCTCGACGGCACTACCCGTTCAAAATGTGCGCGCACGGCGCGCACACATTTACTTTTTGCCTAAAGGGCAAAAAACATAACCCGTGGCAACGCCGCGGATATAACCGCCGCGAAGCGGCGATATAACTTTTCGCCGCAGGCAAAAAATATAACTGAAATATGGCGGCTCGCAGAGCCGCATATTTCCTATTTTCTCCGTCCACAATAAGCCGTAGAAATAATTTTACGGAGGTGCTGTCCCTTGGAACACACTCTTGCAATAACCGCGGCGGCGCTGCTGCTTGTAGCGGCGCTGGTGCTGTGCGCATTCGCGCTGACGGGCTTTTTTGCGGACGAGCCGCCCGCGGACGACACGCAAATCGCCGCAGAAAGCGGCGATTTCGCCTCAGAGCAGATGCGCCTTGGGGTTTACCGCGGCTATCTGGCGCTTTTTGTGGGCGCTGCGGAAGCTCCGGCGGAAACCTATGACGTTATGGTGCGCACTTTGCCCGACGCCGACCGTGCCCGCCTCATCGCCGGAATCCCCGTGGCTAACGAAGCGGAGCTTCGCAGCCTGCTTGAGGATTTCACGTCGTAGCCGCGGCGCTGTGCTGCGCTTAGCCTTCCCCTTGGGGAAGGTGGATTTCTTTTGCCGCTTAGCGGCAAAAGAAAGACGGATGAGGGCCGACCGTCGGAGACGGTCGTAACCTCTAAATCTGTGGCACTCGCGGCAGCGCCCTTGGCTCCCACCGCATTGCCGGAGCGTGGTTCTCGGCTCCCCTGTGTATCTTAGACAAAATGTTTGCGCGGCTGTGCCGCCCTTGTCACGATAAATGACGGAGCTTCGCTCCTTATTGAAGGGGAGCCGAGGTTCGCACTTAGTTGCCGCTATTTCGCACTATCAGTCGATGAAGTCCTTGAGCTTTTTGCTGCGGCTGGGGTGACGGAGCTTGCGCAGAGCCTTTGCTTCAATCTGGCGAATACGCTCACGGGTGACATTGAATTCCTTGCCCACCTCTTCAAGGGTGCGCGGGCGGCCGTCGTCAAGACCGAAACGCAGGCGCAGAACCTTTTCTTCCCGGGGGGTCAGAGTTTTAAGTACCTCGGCAAGCTGTTCCTTGAGCAGGGTGTGAGAAGCGGCGTCCGCCGGCGCGGGCGCGTCGTCGTCCGGAATGAAGTCGCCAAGGTGGCTGTCCTCCTCCTCGCCGATAGGCGTTTCGAGGGAAACAGGCTCCTGCGCTACGCGCATGATTTCACGCACCTTGTCCACGGACATATCAAGCTCTTTTGCAATCTCCTCGGCGGTGGGCTCGCGGCCGTTTTGGTGGAGAAGCTGGGAGCTTACTTTTTTGACTTTGTTTATGGTTTCAACCATGTGAACCGGAATACGGATGGTTCTTGCCTGGTCGGCAATGGCGCGGGTGATCGCCTGGCGAATCCACCACGTCGCATAAGTGGAGAACTTGAAGCCCTTGGTGTGGTCGAACTTTTCCACCGCCTTGATAAGACCGAGGTTGCCCTCCTGAATGAGGTCAAGGAACTGCATTCCCCTGCCTACATAGCGCTTTGCAATGCTGACCACAAGACGAAGGTTCGCTTCGGAAAGGCGTTTTCTCGCCTTTGCGGCGTCCACCGGGTCGTCGCCGTTCATACGCTCCGCAAGGCTGATTTCTTCGTCCGCGGTGAGCAGCGGAACTCTGCCTATCTCTTTAAGATATACTTTTACCGGGTCGTCAATGCTTATGCCCTCGATAATGGTGCCGTCCTCATCAATTTCTTCCTTTTCAATGTCGGAAAGGTCGAAGTCAATGTCCGTGGGCGGAGTGAAGTCCTCCACAATCTCTATGTTGTTGCTTTCAAGCATATCATAGAGCTTGTCCACCTGTGCAACGTCGAAGTCCATCTCCTCAATGAAGTCGGTGATTTCCTTGGTGGTAAGCTTGCCGTTTGCTTTGCCGTTCTCAATAAGCTCGGCAAGGCCGTTTTTCTTTTCTGCCATTGTTAATTCCCCCTGAAAAATGGTTGGTTTTTGTATGTAAATTTTTTGGTGAACTATGTTAAGTGGGTGCGGCGCGGTGATTGAGAGCGCTTCTTGGCTCCCCTGTGTAAGGGGAGCTGTCAGCGAAGCTGACTGAGGGGTTGTATCCGCGACAAGGTATAGCGTCTACACTATACCTTCGTTTAAGTTTTGCTCTCAATTTTAAATAAGTGAGTATTTCGTTTGGTGTAAACGCTATCACCGGTCGCGGATACAACCCTTCCGTCAAAACCTGCGGTTTTGACACCTCCCCTTGCACAGGGGAGGCGAGAACTGTTCCGCAAACACCCAGCGAAAGCCTTACACAGGGGAGCCGAGGTTCGCGCTCCGTCTTCCTCGGTGTAACACAGGGGAGCCAAGTTCCCTCACCACTGGCTCGGTGCGCACAGCAGCACTGGCGGTTCGCTCGGATTTGATTCTGTGCGTTATTCCGCATTCCGAATTACTTCCCCGCTTTTTCTCTCCGCATTTTTTCGATGTAGGCGGAGAGCTCCGCGCCGGAAAGGCCGGCGATTTCGGCGTCGGTTTTGCGTTCGGCAAGGCGCTTCATCGCGGCGGCGGCGTCAAGGGCGTCCGCTTCGGTGTAGTGGCTTTCTCGGGCGGTGGTGAAAAGCCGCGCAATGACGTTTTGCTCCTCCAGAGAAAAATCCTCGCCGAAGGTGGTGAGCGAAAGCTCATAGCCCATGGCGGCGGCGTTAGCCGCACTCGCAAAAATGCGTTTGTAAAGGGCACAGACGAAGTCATCGCCTGAAATTTTGCCCGCAAGGGAGCGAAACGCTTCCGGGTTGCGGAGCGCCGCGCCCAAAAGGCGTTCCTCCGCGGCGGCTGCGGCGGGATTTTTCAGCTTTTCCGGAATGATGTTCGCATAAGCGACCCGCGCGGTGGGCGCGGCTGCAAAGCGCTGATTTTCCGTCTTTGCCCGACGGCGGAGCTTTGCCTTGACCTGCGAGAGAATGCCCTCCTTCGTGGTGCCGTAGTCGGCGGCAAGCTTCGCCGCCCAAACCTCGCGCTCCAGCGGGTTTTTCATCTCCGCAAGCAGGTTTACCGCCTCTTTCAGTGCGGCGATTTTGCCTTCGGGCGTGTCCGTTTCGTATTTTGCGCCGATTTTGTCAAGCTCATACTCAATTGCCCCGGCGGAGCCTTCGATAAGCTGCTTGAACTTCGTTCCGCCGAATTTTTTTATAAACTCGTCCGGGTCTTTCGCGTTCGGAATGGAGAGAACCCGGCTGCGAATGCCTGCTTCGTCCAAAAGACCGATGGCGCGGCGGGGGGCTTTCTGTCCGGCTTCGTCCGAATCGTAGGCGAGCACCGCTTCGTCGGTGTACGCCGCCGCAAGGCGGCATTGGTCGGCGGTGAGGGAGGTTCCCAAAGACGCCACCGCCTGTGTGAACCCCGCCTGGTGCATGGCAATAACGTCCATGTACCCCTCGCAGATTATGATATACGGCAGCTTGCCGCCTTTTTTTGCGAAATTCAGCGCGAAAAGATTTTTGGTTTTCTTGAAAACCGGAGTATCCGGCGAGTTGTAATACTTCGGACCGTCGCCCTCCATTTTTCGCCCGCCGAAGCCGATAACGTTGCCCCGAAGGTCGATTATCGGGAACATCACCCTGTCCCGGAACACGTCGTAGTAGCCGCCGTTTCTGCCCTTTCGGGCAAGGCAGGCGGCCTCCATTTCGTCGAACTTGTACCCCTTTTTGGCGAGCATATCGGTAAGTGTGCTCCACCCGGCGGGGGCGTAGCCCAAGCCGAAATGCTTAATGGTCTTTGGGGTCAGACCGCGCCCGAGCAGATAGCGCAAGCCCTTTTCGCCTTGGGGTTCGATAAGGCGGTCGAAGTAAAAGCGCGCCGCCTCCCGGTTCATTTCCAGTATGCGGGTTTTGAGCATGGCGGTGCGATCCTCCGCCGCGTCCTCCGGAACGGTCATTCCGGCGCGCTGGGCAAGCAGCTTCACCGCTTCGACGTACTCGAGATTCTCGATTCGGCGAATGAAGCCGATAACGTCGCCGCCCGCTCCGCAGCCGAAGCAGTAGAAGGACTGGCTTTCCGGGTACACGGTGAACGAGCCGGATTTTTCCGAGTGGAACGGGCACAGCCCCACCAGAATGCGCCCGCGGCGCTTTAGCTGAACATACGACGACACCACGCTTTCAATGTCGCTGTGCATTTTGAGCTCTTCAATAAAGCTTTGCGGAATCAATGTGAAACCTCCTTTCCGGAAAGGTTAAAGCATAAAACATCATCACAAATTTAAGAAATCCTCTGCTAAGCTGTATTTGTTCAGAAAAAATTCTGAACAAATATTTAATTTAAGGAGGATTGCATATGGCAATCAACAAAAACCGGACTTATTCGTCCGAAGGCGGCTATGCCGCAAGTAACAAGCAAAAAGAATATGTGCCGAAAAGTGTGGCAAAGAAAGCTTCCCTGATGCTGAGGGAGCAGGAGCGCCAGCGGCTGATAGAAGCCGCGAAAAGGCTTGACGCACAGACGCGCGGAACTGCAATGAAAACTGTTCTTGAGGTGCTAAAGAACACAACCACTGAAACAAATATTGATTGGTGGTTTGAAAACAACGGTGAAGAAGGCTCTCTGTCAATCGAAGGAATAGCTAATACTCTTGCAGTGGAAGCAGCGGTAGAAATGATAGTAAAAGGTTGTAAGGAAATCTGTTCGATGATATAAGCTATCAGTGCCTTATAAACCTTTAGGTATAAATTTTGTCCAAAGCCGCTTAATTTGTCTTGCAATATGTCGGAAAAACCCTCCGCCGTCATAAGTTAGTATCGCTTCTGAAAGGGAAGCTGAAATAGCAAGTGCGGAAAGGAAAATGCCGCTTCCTGCTTTTCCGAAATACGCTGCTTTAACAAAATATTGAAATAAGGTCATTATGACTATAAATTCGGCTGTATCTTTTCCCGCTGAACAGCCAATCAGCATTCGCATAAAAACAGCCAGCACCACAAAGAAAAACAGCGGTGCGAAAAACAGCGTCATTTTAAGCAAAGAAGTAATTGTTTCTTCACTGATTCCATTTTCCTTCATTTGTACAAATGATGAAAAAGATTTACGGAAAAAATCATACATGAAGTAAATATTAAGAGGGAAAAGCACTCGAAAGATAATGGTTCCTGTTGCAATTTTGTCTTTCGTGCTTTTCACCTTTTTTGTGGTTTCTTCCGAAAC
>USFO01000034.1 GCA_900553955.1 uncultured Oscillospiraceae bacterium | reverse complement strand
CGAAATAGATATAATCGCGCAAAAGGATAACTTTATTGCTTTTGTGGAGGTAAAGGCGCGTTCTGAGGATTCTATGTACGCTCCGAGGGAGGCGGTGACCTTTTCAAAGCAGCGAAAGATATGTAAAGCTGCTATGCTTTACAAGATGCGAAAGGGCTTTAACGCGCGCCCGAGGTTCGATGTGTTTGAAATTATCTACGACAAATACAGCCTTGAGGTAAAAAAGTTTACTCATATAAAAAATGCATTCGGAACGGAGTCTGTTCATGGATTTTATTGATTTACACTGCGATACCGCAACGGAGGCCATGCACCGCAGCGTGCATTTGATCGAGCCGCATCTTCACATTCATCTGCCGGTGACGGAAAAAATCGAGCGCCACTGCCAGTGCTTTGCGATATACTGCCCGGACACTGTTCGAGGCGAGGACGCATTCAACTATTACACCATGGCGAAGCACTATTTCGAGAGGGAGCTTGAGAGGTTCCCTCGACTTTTTGAGCAGGTACGCGCCGCCGGGGATATAGACAGAATTACCTCCGAGGGGAAAACCGCCGCGGTGCTTACCGTGGAGGGCGGCGCGGTGCTGAACGGCAGACTTGAAAATCTGCAAAGGCTGTGTGATGACGGCGTAAAAATGATAACTCTGACATGGAACGGAGAAAACGAGCTTGGCTGCGGCTCCTCCGACCAAGCAAGGGGGCTTTCGCCCTTCGGCTTTGACGCAATCAAGGAGATGGAACGCCTCGGCGTTATAATTGACGTGTCGCACCTTTCCGATGCGGGGCTCGACGATGTGCTAAAGACCGTAAGCTGTCCTGTGGCGGCGAGCCACAGCAATCTGCGCTTTGTCTGCGGTCACCGCCGCAACCTGACGGACGAACAGTTCTGCGAAATAGCTCGGCGCGGCGGCGTTGTGGGAGTGAATTTATACAAATATTTTCTAAACAGCGACGGCGAGCACGCATCCGTTCGCGATATGGCGCGGCATATTGAGCATATGCTGGAGCTTGGCGGAGAAAACGCCGTAGCTATGGGCAGCGACTTCGACGGCTGCGATGTTATGGACGGAATAAAAGGCATAGATGATATTCCCACGCTTTATAATGCGCTTCGTGCCGAGGGAATATCGGAAAGTGTGCTCAAAAAGATATTCTGGCAAAACGCGCGGGATTTTTTCGGGCGTATGATTTGATTTTGCAAAGAGGGAGGTTATATCCATGGCAATTTGGGCAATGGCGGATCTGCATCTTTCACTCGGAACGGATAAGCCGATGGATAACTTCCGAGGCTGGTACGACTATGTAAACCGCATAGAGCAAAGCTGGCGCGAAAGCGTGAAGCCGGAGGACACCGTGGTTATTCCGGGCGACTTTTCATGGGGCATTGATCTTGAGGAAGCGCTGCCGGATTTTCAGTTTATTGAGGCGCTGCCCGGCAAAAAGCTTGTGATGAAAGGCAACCACGACTATTGGTGGACTACGCGCACTAAAGCCGAAAAATTCTTTACTGAAAAGGGATTAAAAACCATAGGAATTCTCCATAATAACTCAGTGCTTTGCGAAGGAAAGGCACTTTGCGGAACTCGTGGTTGGGTTTTTATGCCGAACGAGGCTCACGATTTGAAGATTTCCGCAAGGGAGGCGGCGCGCCTTGAGCTTTCGCTCAAGGACTCACTGCAATACCCCGATGCGGAAAAAATAGTTTTTTTGCATTATCCGCCGGTTTACGCTAACGAAATGGTTCCGAACATCTTTGATGTGCTCTATAAATACGGTGTAAAGAGGGTCTATTACGGGCATATTCACGGAGCGGCGCGGGGCGCGGTCAACGAGGGCGAATATATGGGGATAAATTTCAAGCTTATTTCCGCAGACCACCTCGGTTTTAAGCTTTTTCCCATTGAATAGACGAAATTCTTTTAATTTTTTAATAATTAAGTGTAAATATTATAATTTAATACTGGTAATTTGAGAAATACTGTGATATACTATACGAGTTGAAAAAGCATCTATCAGGAGGAAACATAATGGAACTGACACAATTTGAAAAAACCGGAACTAACGAAGCTAAGCTTACCGTTAAAGTCACCGCCGAAGAATTCGGTCGTGCCGTTGACGCCGCTATAAGAGAAAAAGGCAAAAAGCTTACCGTTCCGGGCTTCCGCAAGGGTAAAGCACCTAAAGCACTGCTTGAAAAAGCATATGGCAGAGAATATTTCTATCAGGACGCAGTAAACGAAACCTATGGCTATGCTTATGACGCTGCTGTTAAGCAGGCAGACATCGTTCCCGTTGACCGTGCCGACATCGAGCTTGTTGAATGTTCCGAGGACGGCTACACCTTTACTGCGACCGTTACCGTAAAGCCCGAAGTCAAAGTTAAAGACTATAAAGGCATTAAAGTTACCAAAAATGTTGTTACCGTTTCCGACGAACAGGTTGACGCAGAGCTCAACCGTATGCTTGAGAGAAACGCAAGATATGTTGACGTTGAAGGCAGACCCGCTCAGAACGGCGATATTGCCGAAATCGACTACGAAGGCTTCAAGGACGACGTTGCGTTCGAGGGCGGCAAGGGCGAGCATTATGACCTCACTCTCGGCTCCGGTTCTTTCATTCCCGGCTTTGAAGAGCAGGTTTGCGGTCACAATGTCGGCGACGAATTTGATGTAAATGTATCTTTCCCGGAGGATTATCCTTCTGAAGAGCTTAAAGGCGCGCCGGTTGTATTTAAATGCAAGCTCCATGCCATCAAGAGCAAAGAGCTTCCCGCTGCTGATGACGATTTCGCAAAGGATGTAAGTGAATACGATACCCTTGACGAGCTTAAAGCCAGCATCAAAGACAGACTTCAGAAGAAAGCTGACGAAGACACCGACAAGCAGGTTGAGGAACAGCTTGTAGATGTTCTTATCGCCAACACTGAAGCTGAAATTCCGGAGTGCATGTACGAAGCAAGAATCGAAGACATGGCTTCCGACTTTGAAAACAGACTTGCACAGTCCGGTCTTACTCTTGATGAGTACCTCAAATACACCGGTGCCGACAAAGAAACCTTCCTTGCAGGATTTAGACCTCAGGCAGAGCGTCAGGTAAAAATCCGTCTTGCCCTTGAAGCAATCGCACAGATGGAGAACATCACCATGACCGAGGAAGAAATGAACGAAGAGTTTAAGAATCTTGCAGAGCGTTATGAGATGAAAGAGGAGCAGATCCGCCAGATAGTTCCCGTAGAAGACCTTGCACAGGATCTTTGCGTAGAAAAAGCTATCAAGCTTGTCCGCGAAGCCGCAGAAGTAGTTGACGGCGCAGAGGAGGAGAAGCCTGCAGAGGAAGCTCCCAAGAAAAAACGCACCTGCACCAGAAAGAAAGCCGAAAAGGTTGAAGAATCCACCGCGGAGGAGGCTGTTAAAGCCGAAGAGCCCGCACCTGCGGAAGAAGCACCAAAAAAACGCGCTCCCCGCAAAAAGAAATCCGATGATATAGATCCTTCCATGGACTAATCGGCTTTCTGACCCACGGTTTCAGGAGAAACTGCAATATAATCGTTTGTATTGGAGGATCTCCGGAATATATTTCCGGAGGTCCTTTATAAAATAAGACAATTTGCGACAGCAAATTATAAAAGGAGTGATACCGATGAGCTTAGTGCCAATGGTAGTTGAGCAGACAAACAGGGGCGAGCGCTCTTACGACATTTTTTCCAGACTGCTTAATGACAGAATTATAATGCTTTGCGATGAAGTAAACGACACCACCGCAAGCCTTGTTGTAGCACAGCTTCTTTATCTTGAAGGTCAGGATCCCGACAAGGACATAAGTCTTTATATCAACAGCCCGGGTGGTTCCATTTCCGCAGGCATGGCTATTTACGATACCATGAACTACATCAAATGTGATGTTTCCACCATCTGCATAGGAATGGCTGCTTCCATGGCGTCTTTCCTGCTCAGTTCCGGCGCAAAAGGCAAACGCTTCGCGCTTCCTAACAGCGAGATTATGATTCACCAGCCTCTTGGCGGAATGCAGGGTCAGGCTTCCGATATTAAAATCCACGCAGACCACATTATCGCAATTCGCGAAAAGATGAACCGTATGCTTTCCGAGCAGACCGGAAAGTCCTATGAAGAAATTTGCCGTGATACCGACAGAGATAACTTCATGACCGCAAAGGAAGCAATGGAATACGGCCTTGTTGATAAGGTTATTGACCACAGAGAATAATTTAACATAATTCGGAGGCACTATATGGCCAATAGAGACGATCACAAAGTTATGCGCTGTTCTTTCTGCGGAAAGACTCAGGACATGGTTTATAAAATGATAAGCGGTCCCGGTGTGTGCATTTGTGACGAATGCGTTGACCTTTGCATGAACATAATTTACGAGGGTGAGGATGACCCGCTTGCAAAGACGAAGCGCAAAAAAATCGAAAAGAATAAGCCGGTAATCGACCCCGCAACGCTGCTTAAGCCTGCGGAGCTGAAAGCTGTTCTTGATAAATATGTAATCGGACAGGACGAAGCAAAGCGCATACTCTGCGTTGCGGTTTATAACCACTACAAGCGCATTTTGAGCAGGGTAGACACCGACGATGTGGAGCTGCAAAAGAGCAACGTGCTGCTGCTCGGTCCCACCGGTACGGGCAAAACGCTGCTTGCACAGACCCTTGCGCGGGTTCTTGGAGTGCCCTTCGCCATTGCTGACGCAACTACCATTACCGAGGCCGGTTATGTTGGCGAGGATGCGGAAAACGTTCTGCTGCGCCTTATTCAGGCGGCAGATTTTGACATAGAAGCCGCACAGCGCGGAATTATCTATGTTGATGAAATAGATAAGATTACCAGAAAGTCCGAGAACCCCTCTATTACAAGAGATGTGGGCGGCGAAGGCGTTCAGCAGGCACTGCTTAAAATGCTGGAGGGCACCGTTTCCAACGTGCCGCCGCAGGGTGGCAGAAAGCACCCGCAGCAGGAGTTTATACAGATAGACACCACAAATATCCTGTTTATCTGCGGCGGCTCCTTCGAGGGCATAGAGCCGATTATCGAAAAGCGTATTGCAAGCTCCGCAATGGGCTTTGGCGCAAATGTAATGAGCCAAAAATCCAAGGAACGCACCGAGCTGCTTAAAAAAGTAACTCCGCACGATCTTGTAAAGTTCGGAATTATTCCGGAGATGGTGGGCCGTCTGCCGGTAATCACGACTCTTGACAGCCTTGACAAAAAGGCGCTTGTCAGAATTTTGACCGAACCGAAAAACAGTCTTGTCAAACAGTATCAGAAAATTTTCAACATAGACGGCGTAAACCTCAAGTTTACGGACGCCGCGCTTGAAGCCATTGCGCAGAAAGCAATCGACAGAAAGACCGGTGCGCGCGGACTTCGCTCCATTATGGAGGAAACCCTCACTGGGCTGATGTTTGACATTCCGTCAGACGAAACCGTCGAAGCGGTTATAATCGGAGAGGACTGCGTAAACGGAAGTGGCGCACCGCGAATTGAGCGCAACCCGCTTAAAAAGCATGTTCCGCTTGAAATTGCAACCACAGCCGAAAACTGATAAACAAAGCAGCCCTTTTGGGGTAACTCGCAGGGGCTGCTTTTCTTATAACCCTGCCGGGAGGTGAAAAAATGGCAACCGAAAATGAAATCCTTGAAACAAAAACACTTCCGATGATAGCAATGCGCGGAATTGTTCTGTTTCCGAATATGATACTGCATTTCGATGTAGGCAGAAAAAAATCCATAGCCGCCCTTGAGGAGGTTATGAAAGGCGACAGAACCGTTTTTCTTTCCGCACAGAAGAATATTGAAGAGGACGAGATAGACGCAAAGGGCGTCAATAAAGTGGGCGTTGTGGCGGAGGTTCGTCAGGTGCTCAAATCCGATGAAGACACCGTTCGCGTGCTTGTTGAAGGCAAATACCGTGCAAAGCTGGTGGACGTTGTTTCCGAAAACCCGTACTTTATCGTACAGGTTGAGGAATATCCGATTAAAACAATAAAGCCGAAAAAATCAATTCTTTGCGCTGCGCTTATGCGCACCGTAAAGGACTTATTTAACGAATATACATATCTCGTTCCGAAAATGCCTAAGGAAATGGTCATAAAGGCGCTTACCACCGATGACCCGGAGCTGCTCGGCGAGTTCCTCACGGGTAATCTGAATATCGACCCGGAGGATAAGCAGGACATTCTTGAGGAATCGAACTATGTAAAGCGCCTTGAAATGCTTGCCACCGTGCTCGAAAATGAGAACAACATTCTGAACGTTGAGCACGACATTTTCGAGAAGGTGAAGGACAGCGTTGACCAAAATCAGCGCGAATATTACCTGCGTGAGCAGCTTAAAGTTATCACGGACGAGCTTGGCGACGGTGAAAATGTTCAGGAAGAAGCGGATGTTTACCGCCGCAAAATTGAGGATTTGGGACTTGAGGGCGAGGCACGCGAAAAGCTGCTTGAAGAAACGGACAGGCTTTTCAAAATGCCGCCGAACAGCCATGAATCCAGCGTAATAAGAGGCTATCTTGATACTTGCCTGGCGCTTCCGTGGAACAAGAAAACCACCGAGAAAATCGACCTCGAAAAAGCGAAAAAGCAGCTTGATAAGAACCACTATGGACTTGATAAGGTTAAAGAGCGTATTTTGGAGCTGCTTGCGGTTCGCAAGCTTGCACCGGACATCAAGGGGCAGATAATCTGCCTTGCGGGTCCTCCCGGAGTGGGCAAAACCTCCATCGCAAAGGATATCGCCCTTGCCATGGGAAGAAAATATACGAGAATTTCCCTCGGCGGAATGAAAGATGAATCCGACATTCGCGGTCACAGAAAGACTTATATCGGAGCTATGCCCGGCAGAATTATGAACGCCGTGAAGCTTGCGGGAAGCAAAAACGCACTCATTTTGCTCGATGAAATCGACAAAATGGGCAACGATTTCAGGGGCGACCCGGCTTCCGCCATGCTTGAGGTGCTTGATCCGGAGCAGAATGTGGCTTTCCGCGACCATTATATTGAAATTCCTTTTGACCTTTCCGATATTCTCTTTATAACCACCGCGAACGATTTGAGCACGGTTCCGGAGCCGCTGCTTGACCGTATGGAGGTAATCGAGCTTTCTTCCTACACAAGAGAAGAAAAATTCCAGATTGCAAAGCGCCATCTTGTAAAGAAAGAGATGAAGCGCCACGGACTTTCCGCAAAGGAGCTTAAAATTTCCGATGACGCGCTTTATGCGGTGCTTGACTATTACACCCGCGAAGCAGGAGTTCGTAATCTTGAGCGTACCATCGGCGCGCTTTGCCGCAAGGCAGCGAAAGCTATCGTCGGAAAAGAAACTGAAAAAGTGGTTGTAAAGGCAGAGAATATTACAGACTATCTTGGCACGAAGAAATTTAAACCTGAAACAATACAAAGCGAAAACGCAGTGGGACTTGTAAATGGGCTTGCGTGGACTGCCGTGGGCGGCGATATGCTCCAGGTAGAAACGGCAATTCTTGACGGCAGCGGAAAAATCGAGCTTACCGGAAACCTCGGCGACGTGATGAAGGAATCTGCGCGCACGGCGATAAGCTATGTGCGTTCCTGCACCGAAAAATACGGCATTGAGCATGATTTTTATAAGACGAAGGATATTCATATCCATGTGCCGGAGGGCGCCGTTCCGAAAGACGGACCCTCTGCGGGCGTGACTCTCTGCACGGCGATTGTTTCCGCGCTTTCCGGAATTCCGGTACGGCGCGAGGTTGCAATGACCGGCGAAATCACCCTGCGCGGCAGGGTTCTGCCCATCGGCGGACTCAAGGAAAAGACCATGGCGGCATACCGCGCCGGAGTTAAAACCGTGATAATTCCGCAGGATAACCTGCCGGATCTTGAGGATATTGACCCGGTGGTTAAGAATGCTCTCGCATTTGTTCCGGCAAGTGATGCCGAAACGGTGCTCAAGGCTGCGCTTGTGAAGCCTACGGAGCCGATTATCACCCATGAAAGCTCGTACATTTCCCAAGAAATGCCGATTGTTTCCATGGATAAAAAGCCTGCGGTAATCAATATCCAGTAAAGGACGAATTCTATGAACTATAATAAAGCCGTTTTTGAAGCGGCATACGGTACTTCAAAGCAGCTTCCTAAGGATGAAAATGTCGAATTTGCCTTTGCAGGACATTCCAACGTGGGCAAATCCTCCCTCATGAACGCCATTTTCGGGCGCAAAGCGCTTGCTCGCGTTTCCAGTCAGCCGGGCAAAACCGTAACCGTCAACTTCTATGATGTGGATGGTGTAAAGTTCGTTGACTTGCCGGGGTACGGTTACGCAAAGGTATCTCAAAGCGACAAAAAGCGTTGGGCGGATTTGGTGGAGGGCTACCTGTTGAGCGACCGTGATATTCGTTTGGTGGTGCAGCTTGTGGACAGCCGCCACGAGCCGACCAAGGATGATATCCAGATGATTAACTTTATGATAGACAGTGAAATGCCCTTTATCATAGCTCTTACGAAGTGCGACAAGCTGAATAAATCCGAACGCAAAAAGCGTGAGAAGGCATTTATGGATGAAATCCCCTGTGCAGATCAGATTACAATGATTTGGACGAGTACCGAAACCGGAGAGGGAATTGCCGACCTTAAGGAAATCTTTGAGGAGCTTGCCGACGACGACGAGGAGGATTATGATGATGCTGAATAACAGTGGATTTGACCTTTGGGCGGACGGTTACGACAAAAGCGTCGGCGTGTCCGACGAAGGAAACGTCTATCCCTTTGCCGGATACAAAAAGGTGATGAACCGAATTTTCGGCGAAATTATGGAGCACGGAGGCGCCAAGGTGCTTGATATCGGCTTTGGCACGGCGACGCTTGCAAAGCGGCTTTATGACTGCGGAAACGAAATTTTCGGACAGGATTTTTCGCGGCGCATGATTGAAATTGCCGCGGAGAAAATGCCCGGTGCTCATCTTTACGAGGGCGATTTTTCAAAGGGTCTTTGCAGCGAGCTGCTTGAGCACAGGTACGATTTTATCGTATCGACTTACGCACTGCACCACCTTGACGATACTCAAAAAGTTGATTTTATAAAAGGACTTTTGCCGCTGCTTAATGACGGCGGGAAAATTCTTATCGGCGATGTTGCGTTTAATACCCGAGCCGAATGGGAGCAGTGCAGAGCCGACAGCGGCGCTGCTTGGGACAATGACGAAATTTACTTTGTGTTTGACGAAATAAAGCGCCATTTTCCGAAAATGACATTTGAACGAATGTCTTATTGCTCCGGCGTGCTTACGCTTTGTAAATAATAAAGCATAAAAAACAATCCGTGCTCATTTTGAGCACGGATTGTTTTGTTTCGAGCACCGTGAGCATGGAAAGAAAAAGAGTGCTCAAAGCAGGCGAGGAGAGCTAAATAATTATGTAATTGATTATCATTAGATACCGGCAAGTACCTTTATGCTGCTGCCTGCTTCGAGAGTGGCGCTGAACTGAACGTTTGTGTGGTCGGTTTTTGGGTTTGCAGATCGATTGAGCAGCAGCTCAATCGCTTTCATACCCATTTCTTCTGATGGCTGATCGAGAGTGGTAATGCTTATTCCACTTCCGAGAAGTATAGGCACGCGGTTGAGCACCAAAAGGCTTAAATCAGCGGGAATCTGCTTTCCGAGTTGCTGAAACTTTGCAACAAAGCCGGTGCACTGTTCGCTGCTCATAAGGTAAAGCGCGGTGAAATCAAGCCCTTCATGAACGAAACGGTTGGCAAAATCTGAACCGCCGGCATAGGTATTCGGCTCGAAAAAAATGCTTTTTTCCGCTTCGGCAAACGAAAGTCCACTATTTGCAAGGGCGTTCATAAAGCCGATTTTTTCATCACGCGTGTTGGTGGATACATCGTCCTTCTCGCAACCATTATTATGAACGTTTACTATGCTTGCTCTTACAGCGTAGTAAGCCAGTTTATGTCCCCGATTCTTACTGAGTATCCCGAAACCAGTCGTACACAGTTCTCCCTTGTTTTCTCTATTCTCTTCCGCACAGCGGAACAATCCTAATGACTGTCACATATTCGGATCTTAAAATGAAGGATTCTTATCCTGCGATTTTTGTTACAACAACTCTTGCAACAACCGTGGCAACAGCCATTGTTACATTTTTACTTTGGCTGTTCCCATGGATGGCATAAAAACCTCAAAAGCATCCTGTGTTCGTTTGAACACGGGATGTTTTTTTAACACTTTATTATATAAGCGCGAAGCGTTGAAGTACGCCGCGCAGCACTTCACGGCGCTTCTCTGATAGGTGATAGAGAGGCAGGCGCAGAGGACCTGCATCAAATCCGGTGAGGGTGAGCGCTTCCTTAACCGGAATGGGATTGACGTCGGAAAAAAGCGCATCAATAAGCGGCATAACTTCAATCTGAAGCTTTGCGGCGGCGGAAAAATCGCCCTTTTGACAAAGAGCACAGATTTCGTGAACTCTATCGGGGAGCAGGTTTCCGAGCACGGATACTACACCCTTTCCGCCGAGGCTCATAACCGGAACAATGTAATCGTCGTTGCCTGCGTAAATGTCAAGCTCATCGCCGCAAAGTGCGCGGGTGTGTGCTATATCGGCTATGCTGCCGGAGGCTTCCTTGACTGCACAGATAAGCGGATTTGCAGAAAGTTTTCTGTATACTTCCGGCGTGATGCTCATTCCCGTGCGGGAAGGGACATTGTAAAGTATAATCGGCAGATTTGCGTGCTCAGCTACAAAAGTAAAATGCTCAATAAGTCCGCTTTCGTTCGTTTTATTATAATATGGCGTTACGCAGAGCAGAGCATCTGCGCCTGCATTGCGCGCATTAAGCGCAAGCCGTGCCGCATGATGGGTATTATTGCTTCCCGCTCCTGCAATGAGCGGCACACGACGGTTTATTACATCCTTTATACAGCAGATTATGTTGTATTGCTCTTCATCGGAGAGAGTAGCACTTTCTCCGGTAGTGGAATTTACTGCAATAGCGTCAGCACCTTTTTGAATGAGCATATCTATAAAGTCTGCATATTTTTTTAGGTCAACGGAGCCGTCGGAACGCATAGGGGTGACTGCCGCAACGCAGCAGCCGGTAAAAACAGTTTCTTTCATAGGTTCTCCTTAAGAAAATTTTATTGTTTGAGCACGGTGCTCAAAAATGAGCACCGTGGTAGTGCGGACTAATCAAAATATCCCTTTGAAGCTAAAAGCTCCGCTAAAAGTATTGCTCCGCCGGCGGCTCCGCGAACTGTATTGTGGGATAGGCAGACGAATTTGAAGTCAAAAATACTGTCGTGCCGCAGCCGCCCCACGGATATTCCCATTCCGTGCTCAAAGTCACGGTCAAGCCGCGGCTGCGGGCGGTCCGGTTCATCAAAATAGCGTATAAATTGTGAAGGAGCAGAAGGCAGATTTAGCTGTTGCGGAATTCCGGCAAAGCTTTGCCAAAGTTTTTTTATTTCGTTTTCGGACGGCGGGTGCTCAAAGCTTGTAAAAACCGCGGCAGTGTGTCCGTCGCTTACCGGAACGCGCAGACATTGGGTTGTGATAAGCGGAAAATCCGCATTTACAATTTCGCCGTGCTCAACCTTGCCCCAGATTTTAAGCGGCTCGCGCTCGCTTTTTTCCTCCTCGCCGGGGATGTACGGAATCACATTATCGACCATTTCCGGCCAGCGAGCAAAGGTTTTACCTGCGCCGGAAATTGCCTGATAGGTGCACACAAGTACCTTTGTTAAGCCAAATTTACAAAGCGGGTGCAGCGCGGGAACATAGCTTTGAATGGAGCAATTTGATTTCACCGCAATAAAGCCACGCTTTGTTCCAAGGCGCTTTCGCTGCGCAGCAATAACCTCTGCGTGCTCGGGATTTACCTCCGGAATAATCATCGGTACATCCGAAATCCCGCGGCAGGCGCTGTTGCAGGAGATTACCGGGCATTCGAGCACGGCATATTTTTCTTCCAGTGCGCGCGTGCTCATTTTGTCGAGATTTATTGCGCAGAACACAAAATCAACCACTGCGGCGACTTTTTCGGCGTCGGCGCTCGCATCAAAAACGGGCATATTTTTAACTTCTTCGGGTATTGGCGTGCTCATAACCCAGCGCCCGGAAACAGCGTGCTCATAGCTTTTTCCCGCACTTTTTGGCGAGGCCGCCAAAGCGGTGATTTTGAACCACGGGTGCTCCGCAAGCAGTGTAATAAATCGCTGTCCCACCATTCCGGTGGCACCGATTATGCCGACTTTATATGTATTCAAACAAAATACCTCCCGTAAAATACTTGAAATAGCTGCGGCTTTGCAATATAATATATTAGTTATAAATGAAAAATATATCTGTGACCGCAAAGGCGGTGCAACGAAAGCATAGGTGAAATTTTTGAAAACCAGTGATTTTTATTTTGACCTTCCACAGGAGCTGATTGCTCAGCACCCAGTGGAGCAGCGCGACCATTCGCGCATGATGCGCATTGACAGAAAAACCGGCGAAATTGAGCACCTGCATTTTTACGATCTTGTCGACCAGCTTGAACCCGGCGATTTGCTTGTTATGAACGATTCGCGTGTGCTTCCGGCGCGCCTTATCGGCGAGCGCGAGGACACCCATTCACCCATAGAATTTTTGCTGCTCAATCAGCGCGACCTTGATGTTTGGGAGATTCTTGTTCGCCCGGGCAAGCATGCAAAAATTGGCAAGCGCTTTGTTTTTGGCGGCGGAATGTTACGCGCCGAGGTGATTGACATAGTCGAGGACGGCAATCGCATTGTTAAATTCGAGCATGAGGGCAACATTTATAACGTGCTCGACGCCATCGGACAGATGCCGCTGCCGCCCTATATCACGGAAAAGCTTGAGGATAAAGAACGGTACCAGACGGTTTATTCCGACCCTATAGGTTCCGCCGCAGCGCCCACAGCGGGGCTTCATTTTACGAACGAGTTGCTCGATAAAATTCGCGCAAAGGGTGTAAACACCGCGTTTGTGACGCTTCACGTCGGGCTTGGAACGTTCCGCCCGGTAAAGGTGGAGGACTTTGAGCACCATATTATGCACACCGAGCATTATATGGTTCCGAAGGAAACGGCAGAGCTTATAAAGAAAACAAAGGCGGAAGGTCATCGCGTAATCGCAGTCGGAACGACCTCTTGCCGCACGCTGGAATCCGTTGCGGCAAAGTTTGGTGAGGTGCGCGAGGACGATGACAACACAAGCATTTTTATATATCCCGGCTTTGAATTTAAGGTGCTCGACGGGCTTATCACTAACTTCCACTTGCCGGAAAGTACGCTGATTATGCTTGTTTCTGCGTTCGCCGGATACGAAAACGTTATGCACGCATATAAAGTTGCGGTGGAGGAAAAGTATAGATTTTTCTCTTTCGGCGATTGCTGCCTGTTTATTTAAAAATTTAAAAGCTTCCATCAAATTTCGGGAGCTTTTTTGTATAAAAATTTACTTTTTATCACTTTTCTTTTTTTTTAATTTATTGTATAATATTATTCTACAAAAAGGACAT
The DNA here is from genome assembly GCA_900553955.1 of uncultured Oscillospiraceae bacterium. Classification (GTDB taxonomy): domain Bacteria; phylum Bacillota; class Clostridia; order Oscillospirales; family Ruminococcaceae; genus UMGS1668. The sequence goes on along the minus strand of USFO01000034.1, from coordinate 965 downwards.
TTAACTTTTCTTAATAATATGAAGAGGAGCGATCGAGTGCCTAACTTTACGAAAAAAGCGATAAAGGATTCCATGAAAAAGCTGCTGAACGAGCGGCCGCTGAACCAGATTACCGTTAAAGATATAGTCGAGGATTGCGGTATCAACCGCAATTCGTTCTATTATCATTTTGAGGATATGCCTTCGCTTATCGAAGAAATCGTAATTGAAGAGGTTGACAACATAATAAACGAGTATCCTGAAATTGATTCGCTTGAAAAGTGCATAGATGTTGCCTTTGAGTTTGCAATGAAGAACAAGCGCGCGGCAATGCACATTTACAACTCCGCAAATCGCAGCATTTTTGAGCATTATCTTATGGATGTTTGCGAAAAAATAGTAAAGTCCTATGCTCAAAAAGCTTTTGGCGATATGGAAGTGGATGAGAATGACAAAAAAATACTGATACAGTATTTTAAGTGCGAATGCTTCGGTCAGGTTATGGCTTGGATGGCGGGCGGAATGAAAGAGGACAACAGAGAGTCGCTTCACCGACTGTTCGAGCTTCGCCACGGCATGACCGAAGAGCTTGTAAAGCGCTGTGTGAAAAAATAAGCTGAATATTTTAATAAAATGGACCCGTGCCTTTGATTTTTTAGGCATGGGTATTGTTTTGCCCAAATTTGGGACAGGCAAAATCCTTTGTCTATTTTTATTCCGCGAAGAATGCTGTATATTTGTCGATAATGTACAATAACTTGCGCAAATTAAAAAGAGCATAAAAGAAGACATAGCTTGCAGGCTCTGGTAGAATGAAGTTACCACACACCATTCTGAAAGGAGACAGCAAACTATGTCCGAGAAAATTGTACAGCTGAATGAGGAAATTATCAAGGGGCAGATCAAGGAATTGGTTCGCGGCAGCGTGGAGGAAACCCTGAACGAGCTGCTGGAAAAGGAGGCGGAGTCGCTGACGCAGGCGGCCC
>USFO01000033.1 GCA_900553955.1 uncultured Oscillospiraceae bacterium | reverse complement strand
GGGCTTTTTCATCATTATCATACCAATGCTTGCGCACGGTAACCTGCAGAACGGTCATATCGCTGTCCGGCAGAATCTCCGTGGCAAGGGCGGAAACGCCCAGCGTGAGCAGCATCACTGCGGCAAGGATAAGTGAAATTATCTTTTTCATTGTTTGTCCTCCCTTAATCGTACTGTTGAGTGTAATCATTTGCAATTATATGTTACCATTTATTTTACTATTTTGCAAGGGTTTTAATGTTTTATTTTATACGAATTTTTATGCCTTTTAAGCATAAATCTCACGGATATAACAAAAAGGCACGCTGCCGTGGCAGCGTGCCTTTTTGTCATCTTATTAAAGCAGTTTGTTTGCGGTTTCAAGCAGCTTTTCTCTGCTCTGAACCCCGATGAGGCGTGTCACTTCCTCGCCGTTTTTGAAGTAAATAACGGTGGGAATGGACATTACGCCGTATTTTACGGCAAGCTCGCGGTTTTCGTCCACATCAACCTTACCCACGGCGATTTTGCCGTCCAGTTCATCGGCGATTTCTTCGATGGTAGGCGCAAGCATTTTGCAGGGTCCGCACCATGTTGCCCAAAAATCGACAACTGCTGGTTCTTTGTTGTCAAGAACGATATTTTGAAAATCCTCAGAATTCATGTGAAGCCGTGACATATAAAACTTCCTCCTTGGCTTTATTTTTTCTCGCAAAATGATTATAATGCATTTTCACGGCTTTTGTCGATAGCCTTTTGAAAAATTAAAAAAAATTTAAAAACCCTATTGACATTTTGGCGCAAGGCGGCTATAATAATAAGGCACTTTAGATATTGCCCAATTGTGTAACGGCAGCACGACAGACTCTGACTCTGTTTGTCGGGGTTCAAATCCTCGTTGGGCAACCACAGAGCACCTGCGAAAGTAGGTGCTCTTTCTTTTTTTGCCCAACTCGGCTTTGAGCTGAAAATGCCCTCTTGGCGTTAGCGTCTTTCCGCCGCGCTGTTCGCTTGCGTAAAGCCGACGCCTGCGCCACGGACGGCTCGCTGCTTCGCCTACCGGGCGCGCTTCGCCCTCCGTGCCCGTTGGGCAACCACAGAGCACCTATGAAAATAGGTGCTCTTTTTTGTTTTTCGGCGATTGCGGCTGCGCCGCGGGCGGTGGAGGGCGGTCTTGGCTCCCATGCCTTGCACCGCGCCAACTGAGCGCACTTCTTGGCTCCCCTTACTTGTAAGGGGCGCCAAGAGTCGCACTCAATACACCTCTGTGCGCCCCATCTATCAGAATGTGCCGCCACGGGCGGCACTCCTAAACATTTCGCCCAGAGGGCGAAATATTTCACACGCGCGAAGCGCGTATTTCACCGCGCCGAAGGCGCGATTTCACACGGCAGCAAAGCTGCCGTATTTTTCTGCGAAGCCCCCTCGTGCTCAAAAGCACGAGGGGGCTTCGTTTATTCTTCCGCTTCTTTGATGAGCTTTTCGCGATAGGCTTTCGCCGCCTGCTCATTTTTGTTTTCCCCGAAATGATAATACACCCTGCCCGCAAGGTTATCCGGCAAGTACTGCTGCTTCACATAGTGATTGCGGTAGTTATGCGCGTATTTGTACTTCGGCGGCTTGTGGCTGTCGGCGGTTTTGGGGTGAACGTTCACCAAATGCTCCGGAACGGAGCCGGAAAGGCCGTTTCGCACGTCCTCAAGGGCGGCGTTTATAGCGAGCATACCGGTGTTCGACTTCGGAGCGGTGCAAAGCACTATAACCGCATCCGCAAGAGGGAGCTGTGCCTCCGGCAGACCGAGCTGAAGCGCAGTATCCACGCAGGCCTTCACTATCGGGATAGCCTGCGGATAGGCAAGCCCCACATCCTCGCAGGCTATTGCCAAAAGGCGGCGGCAGGGGGAAATTATGTCCCCGGCGTCGATGAATCTTGCCAGATAATGCAGCGCCGCGTTCTCGTCGGAGCCGCGAACGGACTTGTGGAACGCGGAAAGTATCTCGTAGTGGTCGTCGCCGTCGTGGTCGTAGCGGTTTGCGCTGCGCTGCGCCGCGGTTTGAGCGTCCTCCATGGTGATTATGCGGTTTCCGTCGGCGTTCATGCGGGAGGCAAGCCAGCAGACCTCAAGCGCGTTTATTGCCTTGCGGGCGTCGCCGGAGCAGTTCCACGCAATATGGTGAAGAACGCCGTCCTCGGTGAGCACGGAGGCGTTTTCGTCGTGCTCAAGCTTTTTTATGGCATGCTCAAGCGCTTTTTCCACTTCCTCCGGCTCAATGGGCTTAAACTCAAAGACCGTGCTGCGGCTCAAAATCGCGTTATAAACATAGAAATACGGATTTTCCGTGGTGGATGCGATAAGGGTAACTCTGCCGTCCTCGATGAACTCCAGCAGGGTTTGCTGCTGTTTTTTGCTCAGGTACTGAATTTCGTCAAGATATAGCAAAATTCCGTTCACGCCCTCAATTCCGGCGCTTGCGGCGATAACCTCCCGAATATCCGCGGTGGAGCAGGAGGTTCCGTTGAGATGGCAAAGCTTTTTGCCCGCTTTTTTTGCCAAAATGCGGGCTACCGTGGTTTTTCCGGTTCCGGAGGGTCCGAAGAAAATGAGGTTCGGAATTTCGCCGGACTCGGCTATTTTGCGAAGGAGCTTTCCCTCGCCGAGTATGTGCTTTTGCCCGCAGACCTCCGAAAGCTCCGTCGGCCGCAGTCTGTCTGCCAAGGGCGCAGTCATTCTGTCACCTCTTTTCGCTGCTTTTTGTATTATTCGTACAGCGGGAATTTGCCGCAAAGCTCCGCAACGGCGGATTTCACCTCGTCGCGGGTGTCTTCATATTCAAAAGCGGTTTTTGCGATAAAGTCCGCTATCTGTTTCATTTCCTCCGCGCCGAAGCCTCTTGTGGTGACGGCGGGCGTTCCCAAACGGACGCCGCTGGTCACAAACGGAGATTGGGGGTCGCCGGGAATCATATTTTTGTTCGCGGTGATATTCACATCGTCAAGGCGGTGCTCAAGCTCCTTGCCGGTGACGGCGGTTTTCCGCAAATCGAGCATCATAAGGTGGTTGTCCGTTCCGCCGGAGACAATATCGAAGCCCTTTTCCTTGAGAGCCTCGCAGAGAGCCTTGGCGTTCGCAACAATACGGCGTTGATAGTCGGTGAATTCGGGCTGCAAGGCTTCGCCGAAGCACACTGCCTTCGCCGCAATTATATGCTCAAGAGGGCCGCCCTGCGTTCCCGGGAACACGGCCTTGTCGATTTGCTTCGCGAGCTTTTCCTTGCAAAGAATAAGTCCTCCGCGGGGGCCTCTGAGGGTTTTGTGGGTGGTGCTGGTAACCACATCTGCATAGGGAACAGGCGACATATGCAGCCCTGCGGCGACAAGTCCCGCAATATGCGCCATATCAACCATAAGATACGCGCCGACCTCGTCTGCGATTTCGCGGAATTTTGCGAAGTCAATGGCTCTCGGATAGGCGGAGGCTCCCGCAACGATGATTTTCGGTCTGCACTCAAGAGCGATTTCCCGCACCCGTTCGTATTCGATTTTCCCCGTTTCAATGTTCACTCCGTAGGGCACGAAGCGGTAGGCTTTGCCGGAATAGTTCACCGGACTGCCGTGGGTAAGGTGTCCGCCTTGAGATAAGTCCATTCCCATGATGGTGTCTCCGTACTCCGCAAGGGCGAAATAAGCGGCGAGGTTCGCCTGAGCGCCGGAATGGGGCTGCACATTGGCGTGCTCGCCGCCGAAAAGCTTGCAAGCACGATCACGGGCGATGTTCTCAACCTCGTCCACATACTGGCAGCCGCCGTAGTATCTGTGGGCGGGATAACCCTCGGCGTATTTATTTGTGAGCACGCTACCCATGGCGGCGAGCACCGCCGGAGAAACGAAGTTCTCCGACGCGATAAGCTCTATATTGCTGCGCTGGCGGCAAAGCTCGCGCTCCATGGCGGCGGCAAGCTCCGAATCGTAATTTTTAAGAAATTCTATGCTCTGCGGCATATCGCTGTACATATTATTATCCCCTTTCGCGGTAAACGTCACTGTTATAGATTATAGATTAACCGAGCCAAAATATCAAGATTATTGACGGAATAGGCGAAAATTTAATTTTATTTTATCTTTATATCGTATAACTTTTGTGCTATAATGTATAGCGTTATATATGTTCGGAGGAAATTTTTGATGGATTATGTCTTTGTTATAAATCCCGTTGCGGGAAAGGGCGGCATGGCCGACGATATTGCCCGGGAAATACGCGAGTTTTTCGCGGGGCGGGATGAAAATGTGAACGTGTACCTTTCCGAATGTCCCGGCGACGCCATTCGCTTCGGCAAGGAATACCCCATTCCGGATGGCAGAGAGGTTTGCTTCGTTGCCTGCGGCGGCGACGGAACCTTCTATGAGGTGGTGAACGGCGCCTTCGGCCGCCCCGGAGCCTGCTTCGCCGTATATCCCTGCGGCAGCGGCAACGACTTTATAAAGAATATCGGCGCAAAGAAGGAGGACTTTTTCGACTTCAACAAGCTTGTGAACGGCAAGGTCAGAATATACGACGCCATAAATGTGAACGGTCATATCTGCTCCAACCTTTGCAATATCGGAATTGACTCCATAATCTGCGACAGAATAACCCATTTCAAAACTCTGCCGGGAATTTCCGGTCAAATGGCGTACAATCTTTCCACCTTTACCACCATAGGCGCCGGAGCCTTCGGGCACATGGGCTTTCCCATGACCATCACCTTTGACGACGGCGAAAGCATTTCCGGAAGATATATGCTCTCCGTTTTCGGCAACGGAAAGGTCTACGGCGGCGGCTGGCGGCCTGTTCCGAACGCGGAAATGGACGACGGCTTTATCGACTTTTGCTCCATAAAGGAAGTCGGCATTATCAAAGCAGGCGAGCTTATCGGCAGCTATAAAGCCGGAAAACACGTCGGCGACCCCAAGTTCGACGGGTACCTCACCATGCGGCGCTGCACCTCCGCCCATGTGGAAAGCGACGTTTCCCTCACGGTCTGCGTCGACGGCGAAATCTTTAAGAGCAAGAGCGTTGACATTAAAATTATACCCGCCTCCCTGCCCTTCCTTGTTCCGGCGGCGGACTGATATCTGAATTTCTGCGGTGGCTTTGCGCTTTTTTGTGCGAAGCCTTGCCGCTTTTATTTTACACAAAAAAGGAGCGTTCGTTTTATGAAGGTATATTGCGGAAAGATAATCACCTGCGATTGCAAAAATACCGTGGCAAAATATCTTGCGGAGGACGGCGGCAAAATCGTATTCGTCGGCGACGAACTGCCGAAAAAATACGAACAGGCGGAAAAAATCACCGTGGAGGGCGCGCTTGTTCCCTCCTTTGCGGATACGCATATACATTTTGCCTCCTTTGCAACATTCCACTCCGGGCTGAACGTCATGGAGGCGGGCAGCAACGCCGAAATCCTCGATATGCTGCAAAAATACCTTGCGGAGCACAAGGAAAGCTTCATTGTGGGCTTCGGAGCTTCCCCATACTCCGTTTCCGACGGTCATTTGGCCACAAAAGACGAGCTTGACTCCGTTTGCCCGGACAAGCCGGTGTTCATTGTGAAATATGACGGTCACGCCTGCGTTATAAACTCCGCTCTGCTTAAAAAGCTGGAGAATAAGATTTCTCATCTGCGGGGTTACCATCCGGACACCGGAGAAATGAATCAGGAGGCGTTCTTCGCCGTTTCCGACTATGTTACGAACTCGATTTCGCCGGTAAAGCTGATTAAAAATATGCAGCGTGCGGCGGACTACATGGCGTCCAAGGGTATAGGAATGATTCACACCGTGAGCGGAGTGGGCTTCCCCAAGGATATGGACGTGGATATGGAGCGCTGGGTGGGGCGCGGCTTCAAAAACGGCATGCAGCTTCGGGTTTTCTTCCAGACCATGGATGTTTCAAGGGTACAAAAGCGCCGCCTGCCCCGCATAGGGGGCTGCTTTGCCACCGCACTGGACGGCTGCTTCGGCTCCATGGACGCGGCTCTGCTCGAGCCGTACGAGAATCAGGGCGATTACAGGGGCGTTCTCTACTACACGGACGAGGAGGTGACGGAGTTCTGCAAGCGCGCCAACCGCGCCGGACTGCAAATCGAAATGCACGCCATAGGCGACGATGCATTCCGTCAGGCGACGGCGGCGCTCAAGGCCGCCTTGGACGATTTCCCCCGGGAAAACCACCGTCACGCCATAATTCACGCCTGTCTGCCCACGAAAGAGGGGCTTGATATATGCGAAAAGTATCATATTCTGCTGCCGGTGCAGACGGCGTTTATAAACTGGCCGCAGGAACCGGACGAATATCTTGAAAAAATCCTCGGCGAACGCAGCACCCGGCTGAACCCCATCCGCGACTTCTGGGACAGGGGCATAACCGTTTCCGCAGGCTCCGACGCGCCCTGCACCGACCCCGACCCCATCCGCTGGATTTACAAGGCCTGCAACCACAGCGTGCCGGAGCAGTCCCTCTCCGTCTATGAAGCGCTGCGTATGTGTACCTATAACGGCTATTACGCAAGCTTTGACGAGAATGAGCGGGGAACCCTTGAGCAGGGCAAAATCGCAGACATGGTGCTGCTCTCTAAAGACCCCTACGCCATCCCGAAGGAGGAGCTTAACACCATCGAAGTAAAGCAGCTTTTCCTCGGCGGAAAGCCATACGAAAAGGTTTCCGGCGGAGCGGTTTCGCACATCCTGCGCGGTATGAGGAGCAGGAATAAAGTGTAATACCGTCGAACGCTTGCTTGTGAGGAATTTTTCGCTTGCAAGCCGGATACTGAAGAAGTCCGCAAAAACGGACAACAAAAAGCCCTCTTGATGCGAAATACACATCGGGAGGGCTTTTTATTCTGTGCGGAGGATTTTGTTCCGCTGTTATTCTTTTTCGGTTTCCTTTTGCTCAAGGTTCACCTTTTCGGAGATTTTCTTGAGGTCGGCGACGCTGTCCGCGATGAAAACATTGTCGTCGCCCGCAATTTTCTTGAGCGCGGCGGCAATGTCCTTGTCCTTGCCAAGGACGATGAACACGTCAAAGCCGTCCTTTACGGCGGCGTTTGCCGCTTCGTAGAAGCGGATGGCGTTCACCTGCTGCTTTGCAAAATAATCCGACGGAAGTATCATATTATCCACAAGCTTGCCATATAAAGTGGAATAAAGGTTGACTGAAAGCTTGTTGTGAGTCAGCGGGCGCAGCGCGTCCTGAAGCTTCGCCACATAGGGGAAAACCATCATGGAGTGCAGCGGCAGCGAGTCGCGGAGCTTAACCGGCTGCACCTTGTGCTTGGCAAGCTCGGTCAGAACCGCCTTGAGTCCGTCCTCGTCGCCGATAAGCACGGTCTGCTCCGGCGCTTCAACGGCGGTCATCTGCACAAAGCCGGACATGACCTTGTCGGAAGCAAGGCTTACGAACTCGTGCTTTACATTGCGCAGACGGTAGGTGTCAAGCTTGCCCGCTGCAAGGGAAGCCTTGCGCATTTCCTTGTATGCGTTGGCGGCGACCATACCGTCCTCGGTGGAAAAAACCTCTCCGGCAGTCATGGCGGTGATTTCGCCGGCGCTGTATCCGATGAATGCCTCCGGCGCGGGAAGAATATCCTCCGCCGCCTTCACAAGGCAAAGCTCGTGCAGCATCTGAAGCTGAAAGCTGACCTCCGGGTCGGTGACCTCGGCGGCTTTTCCCTTGGTGGATAGAGCGGCGGCATCAATGCCCAGCGCTTCGGAGCCTTTTTTATAGATTTCCGCACATTCTGCGGAATAATCGCAGACATCTTTTCCCATTCCGGCATGGGCGCAGCCATAGCCCGGGAACACAAAAGTAATTTTTTTCACGGTCAAAAACCTCCGTTACTTTATGATACGAAATATAATATAGCACAAAATTGCCGTTGTTTCAATGAAAACAAAATAAATATCGCAGGAAAACGTAAAATATATCAAAAAAATATTGACAAGAACAAGGGTTTTGGTTATGCTTATTGAAGACAAAATTTAGGGATACACTTCCCTTTTTGATTATTAGGAGGTTTTTCAAATGGTATTTGAGAAGGTAAGAGAGATCCTGTGCGACCAGCTTGATGTCCCGGAAGAGGAAGTCACCCTCGATTCCAACATAGTTGAAGATTTCGGCGCGGATTCTCTTGATATTGTTGATTTCATTATGTCCCTTGAAGAGGAATTCGACAAAGAAATTCCGGACGAGGACGTCGAAAAAATCAAAACCGTAGGCGACGTTGTTTCCTATATCGAAAATTCTCTTTGATTTAACTATCAAAGCCGCGGTGCATAGCGCACAGACGTAAAAAGACTTTTTTCGGCATACTGAGTAACGGAACTGTTTGTCGGTTCCGTTATTTTAGTTGCACACAAAATAAGGAGTGAAAATTTAATGGCAGATCAGAAAAAAATGGTCGAAGCCATCACCTCTATGGAGGATGACTTTGCCCAGTGGTACACCGACGTAGTAAAAAAGGCGGAGCTTGTTGATTATTCCAGTGTTCGCGGATGCATGGTTCTGCGCCCTTACGGCTACGCCATTTGGGAGAATATTCAGAAGATTTTTGACGCGCGCTTCAAAGAAACCGGTCACGAAAACGTATATATGCCAATGTTCATTCCGGAAAGCCTGCTCCAGAAAGAAAAAGACCACATCGAAGGCTTCGCTCCGGAGGTTGCATGGGTTACCATCGGCGGCGGCGAGCAGCTTCAAGAGCGTATGTGCGTGCGTCCAACTTCCGAAACCCTGTTCTGCGACCACTATGCAAAAATTATCAAATCCTACCGCGACCTGCCTAAGCTCTATAACCAGTGGTGCAACGTCTGCCGTTGGGAGAAAACCACTCGTCCCTTCCTACGCACCATGGAATTCCTTTGGCAGGAGGGTCACACCATGCACGAAACCGCAGAGGAGGCCATTGAGGAGACCGAACGTATGCTCAACATCTATGCGGACGTCTGCGAAAAGAACTTTGCCATGCCCATGGTGAAGGGTCAGAAAACCGAGAAAGAGAAATTCGCCGGTGCAGAGGCAACCTACACCATCGAAGCCATGATGCACGACGGCAAGGCGCTTCAGTCCGGCACCTCCCACTATTTCGGCGACGGCTTCGCTAAGGCATTCGGCGTACAGTTCACCGGCAGGGACAACCAGCTTCACACCCCCTTTGAGACCTCTTGGGGCGTTACCACCCGCCTTATCGGCGCTATCATCATGACCCACGGCGACAACAACGGTCTTGTTCTTCCCCCGGACGTGGCTCCCATTCAGGTCGTAATCGTTCCCGCAGCACAGCACAAGGAGGGTGTTCTTGAGGCAGCAAACGCAATCAAGGATCGCCTTGCAGGGTTCTGCCGTGTAAAGCTTGACGACAGCGAAAACTCCGCCGGCTGGAAGTTTGCGGAATACGAAATGAAAGGCGTTCCGCTTCGTTTGGAAATAGGTCCCCGCGATATTGCTCAGAACCAGTGCGTTCTTGTCCGCCGCGACAACAGAGAGAAATATTTCGTCTCCCTCGACGAGCTTGAAACCAAGATTCCGGAGCTGCTCAAAGCCGTCCGCGACGGTCTGTACGAAAGCGCCCTCGAAAACCGCGAGCGCCGCACCTATACCGCACACAATCTCGACGAATTCATCGAGCTTGCCAACATCAAAAGCGGATTTATCAAATCCATGTGGTGCGGCGACCGCGCCTGCGAAGACAAGCTCAAGGAAGTTGCCGGAGTTTCCTCCCGCTGCATCCCCTTCGAGCAGGAGCAAATCGGCGACACCTGCCCCGTCTGCGGCAAACACGCCGACAAAATGGTCTATTGGGGCAAAGCATACTGATAAATTTAGACAGTAAAAAATCCTCCCGAAAGGGAGGATTTTTTTACTTATAATACTTTTCCAAAACATCCTTCGCTGTGATTTCCGCCTCCACACCGTCAAGCACCGTCGTGATTACGGTGGTTTCGTCAGCAGCGATGAGCGTGCTATCCATAAATTTGGATTTCGTCGAGTCAAATTCGTTTATTTTGATTTTGTCAAAGCGTTCGCTGAGAATTTTGCCGTCCCTGTCAACGAACCAGTAGCCCGCGGGAGTAACTTCGCCATCCGTGTAGCAGACAAAATCGGATTTTTCGCCGAAGGCGCAGGCAATTCCGATGTATTTGCCGCCGAAGCTGCTGTAAACCACCGCGTTGAAGCTGCTGTTTATCACGTTCCCGTCGAGGTCGGTTATGTTGCACCTGCCGCAGACAAAGCCCTGCTGCGGCGCGCCGTCATAGAGCAAAAAGCGGTCGGCAAAGGGCACTGCGACGTGGTAATAAATCGGCGGAACCGCCGTGCTGCCGTCGGCGTTTAGTATGCCGAAGAGCCTATCCCTGCTGCCGTTTTCATAGAGGTAATTTATGCTGAATCCGTAGTCGGTGGGCTGGGTTCCGCCCTCGTCAAAACGGCTGAGGGTTACGGAGCCGTCCTTGTATGTGGCCATATAGTGGTAGCAATTCCCGTCCTTTGTGCCAACAATTTCGCACTCGTCTGTGTCATCATAGTAGCTGTACCCGTCGAACGCGCCCTCGCCCACCATGCTGCCGTCCGGCAGAATCAGGTCGTACTCGCTGTCCGGAACCTTGCCGTATTCCCTCGCCCCGTCCGCACCGAGAACCGCGCCCATGCGCGAGCCGAGGGCCTTGCGGCAGGCAAAGAAATAATCCCGCGCGGTGATTTCATCGTACTGCGCCGGAACGAGCACCTCGCCGCTTTCGCTGTAAATGCCAACCTTAGCTCCGACAGTGAAGATGCGCTTTTCCATCGGAAGCGTCTGCGTAGAAGCTTCGGATGAAAGCGGCTGCGAACTGCTTTCGTCATCGCCCACGCTCTGCGTACAACCGAAAAAGCAGGTCAGCACAAGGACAAGTGCTAAAATTATACAAATTCTTTTCATTTGGAAGCCTCCTTTATGGCTCTATTGTGTACTCGGTTTGCGTGAAATTTTCGTTTCCATATAAAAAATATTTTTATAGTTCAATTATACAGCAATTATAAATTTTAGCAATAGATTATTCCAAATCGGCCACCGGCGAAATAGCCAAATTTTTGGCTGCGGATTTGTGCAATGCGCCGAAAATTCTGCTTCTCGGAGCATTTTTCCGCTTTGTTAGCATAGACATAGTAGAATGTGATTTTCGGGGGTGTTTTTGTGGAGGCGGCGGAAAAAATCATCGGGCGGGCGGCGGAACTTGTGTGGGGACCCGGGCTTTTGCTGCTGGTGCTTTTGAGCGGTGCGTTTTTCACCGCCGCAAGCGGATTTTTCCCACTGCGAAAAATTCGTTTCATCGCAAAAAGCACATTCGGCAGCCTTAAAAACAAGAGCGGCGGCTTCGCCGCCATGGCGACCGCCCTCGGCGCAACGGCGGGCACCGGCAACATTGTGGGGGTTGCCTCCGCCGTTGCCGTCGGCGGCGCCGGAGCGGTCTTTTGGATGTGGGCGGGGGCGCTGCTCGGCATGATGCTCAAGTTCGGAGAGGCGGCCTTGGCGGTAAAATACCCCGGCGGCGCCATGGGGTATATTGAGCACGCCTTCGGCGGACGGAGGGCTTCGCTTTTCTGGTGCGGCTGCTGCGTGCTAGCCTCCTTCGGAACGGGAAATATGGTGCAGACAAACGCCGCCGCGGGCATTTGCAAAAGTTCCTTCGGTGCGCCGCCGCCGGTAGTTGGCGCGGCGATTGCGGTACTCGCGGCAGCGGTGCTTTTTCGCGGGGCAAGGGCGGTGACGAAAACTGCCTCCGTGCTCGTTCCCCTCATGGCGGCGCTCTATATAATCGGCTGCACAGCGCTGCTCTTTATCTGCCGCCAAAGGCTTCCCGCCGCCGTTGCAAGCATTTTTTCCGAGGCGTTCACTCCCTCCGCCGCAGGAGGCGGAGCCGCCGGACTGCTCACCTCCAAGGCGCTGCAAATCGGCATTGCCCGGGGCACTTTTACAAACGAAGCGGGCATGGGCTCCGCCTCCCTCGCCCACGCGGAAAGCTCCGGAACGCCTGCGGAACAGGGCTGCTGGGGCATTGTGGAGGTGTTCCTCGATACGGTGGTATGCTGTACTCTGACGGCGCTGGCGATTCTCTCAGCGGGGCTTGGTGCGGTGGACGAAAGCGCTGCCGAAGTCGCCTTTTCAAAATATTTCGGCGGCGCAGGAAGCGCTTTTTTGGCGTCGTCGATGTTTTTCTTCGCCCTTGCGGCGGTTATCGGTTGGGCTTTTTACGGCGAAAAAGCCCTCGGCTATATTACGGCGAGTAAAAAAGCTTTGATTTTTTACAGAGTGTTATTCTGTGTCTGCGCCGCCGCAGGCGCGGTGCTCAGCCTGCCTGCGGTGTGGAACCTCTCCGACATATTCAACGGGCTTATGATATTCCCGAATGTGGCGGCGCTGCTCGTGCTCAAAAGCGAAATTTTGAGCACGGTGAAGAAAGCGAGATGAGCACGACGCTTTTTTTATAAAAATTTGCGGCATAGGTATTGACAATTACGGTTACTTGCATTACAATGTAGTTAGTTACTTGTAATACAAGCAACACTCGCAAAATCGAAGGAAAGGAGTCGGCGGCTTTGATAAATAAAACTCAAATACTCAAAGGCATACTTGAAGGGTGCATACTTTCGCTTCTTTCGGTAGAAAAAATGTACTCGCAGGAAATTGCCGCAAGGCTTGAGGAGGACGGAATAACCGGCGTTTCGGACGGAACGCTTTTTCCTCTTTTGCTCAGGCTTGAAAATGAAGGACTTATAGTTTCGGAAAAAGTGCCTGTTTCAAACGGTCCTTGCAGAAAATATTACACTTTAAGTGCGGCAGGCTCGGAGGAGCTGCTGAAATTTTCCGCAATTTGCACGGAACTTTTTTCGGCGGTGAAAAAAATAATCGAGGGAGGAAAAGAAAATGGCGAAGCTTGAAAGAAAGTATCTTTCGGAATATAACGGAATTTGCAAATATCTAAAGCTCCGCGCCAAAAAGAGCGAAGCTCTTTCCGACGCGATTGCCGAGCTTTTTGAAATATATTCTGCCGCGCAGGAAAACGGCACTGCGCTTGAAGACGTTCGCGGAGACAGCCTTTCCGAATATGAGCACGAGCTTCTCAGCGGCTTGCCGAGAAAGAAAAATCCTTTTCTCCGGCGCTACCTGACTGCTGCCTGTGCCGTGCTCATTTTGGTGCTCGCGGCGGCGTATTTCACAAGCGACAAGTACTTGGCAGGCAAGTACGGCTACGCTTTTTGTTATGAGCATCCGCAGAAATTTGATTTGAGCACGAAGTATCTCACCTCCGGTGCTCATTCCGGAACCATCGCTCTTGACGACTTCGGCGATACCGTAAATGACGAATATTTTGAAAAGCGCGGCATACGGTTCCTTGATTTTATGCTTTACCAAGGCAATTCCCGCGGCGAACACGACGACACCCAGTTCGATATAACCGTGCGTTCCTCTTCCGTGAGCATCGGTAAAAATTCCGGCATGATATATTCGCCGGTGCGGCAGGACAGCTTCGGCACATTCATTTCTCTTGACCAAACCGGCTATATAAAGGCGCTGCTTAACGGCTGCTGGTACATAGGCAGCGTCGCGGCATACCAGTTCGACGAAAACGGCGTTGCCTACACCCTGCATTTTGAGGCGGAGGAACCGAAAAATCCCGCCCTGCTTCACAATATAGACAGGCTTATCTGCGGCGATGGGCTTTATGTCTGCTTCGAGGGATTTTACCGCACGCAGTGGAGCTACAAGGGTGCGGCGGAGGTGCTGAAATCCGGCGGGCTGCCGTTCTTCAGCCATTGCAGCGCCAGCGTCCCGGAGGTTTTGCCCAAGGAGCGCGTGCGCTACTCCATGATAACCTCCGACGGCAAGCTGGAGGCTGTGGTTTACAGCGTTTATAACGAGGAGCTCGGCGGGCAGCACCTGATTACTCGCGCCAATCCGCGAAAGCTTTCCGACGATGTCGACTACGCCGACTCATGGATTCCGGTAAGCATAAACGACAACGGCGAAATCTGCGTCACCGTTACATATCACATGATAAACGGCGGCGTTCGCACCGAAGCTCTGAGCGCGCCGAAGCAAACGCCCCTTGTCTACGACCGGTACGAGGAAAAAATTTCCGGAACGCAATACTCCATCATACTTAAGGCAAGCCGGGATAAAGCCACCGGCAAATTCACCTCGGTGAACGAGCTTTCCTACTCCGAGGACACAGGCGTCTTTTTGGGGAATATGTTCGACTACGAAAAGACGAGCTATAAAATAACCCCCGACGGCGATATTTCGGTTACGGTATGGCACCTTGCCGACGAAAGCGATTTAACCGGCGGATATGTGGAAAAAACCGTAGTTTTCGAGCACAGCAAATACTGATCAGCTTGTCGAAAGACATCCCTATGGGTTTCTTCCGCCCTATCTTCCTTTTTGATAACTTATAATCCTATGCACAGAAATGAGAAAGCTCTGCCGAGCAGGACTTTCTCGACAGCCTGACTGGATTTCTTCTCTCTTATGTGCGCGCACAAAAACCGCCCTCAGCTTTCGCTGAG
>USFO01000032.1 GCA_900553955.1 uncultured Oscillospiraceae bacterium | reverse complement strand
AGGGGAGCCGAGAACGCTCCACAAAGCCCTCGGTGCGAACCTGCACAGGGGAGCCGAGAATAAAACAGAAAGGAAGTTTTTTATGAGGGAAATTGAAGCGGGAAAAATCACGGAAGCCGTGAAGCGGCTTTGCATAGAGGCAAACGTGGCTTTGCCGGAGGATGTGAAATGCCGTATTCGCCAAAGGCACGCGGAGGAAAGCTGGGCGCCGGCGCGGGAAATTCTGGACAGAATAGAGGAGAATTTCGAGCTTGCGGCGGCGGAAAACGTTCCTATATGCCAAGATACGGGCGTTGCCTGCGTTTTTCTCGAAATCGGGCAGGAGGTTCACGTCTGCGGCGGAGATATTGCCGAGGCGGTGAACGAGGGCGTTCGCCGCGGCTATGCCGAGGGCTTTCTGCGAAAATCCGTGGTGCGCGACCCTCTCGACCGGGTGAACACCGGGGACAATACCCCCGCCATGATTTACTATGACATTGTTCCGGGGGACAAAATCAAAATCACCGTTGCGCCGAAGGGCTTCGGCAGCGAAAATATGAGCCAAATCAAAATGCTGCGCCCCTCCGACGGCATTGAAGGGGTAAAAGCCTTCGTATTGAAAGCCGTGGAGGAGGCGGGACCCAATCCCTGCCCGCCCATAGTCGTGGGCGTGGGCGTGGGCGGAACCTTCGACAAGGCGGCGCTGCTTGCGAAGAAGGCGCTTTTGCGGGAAACCGGCGCGCCGAGCCGGGAGCCGCTCTATGCCT
Organism: uncultured Oscillospiraceae bacterium; assembly: GCA_900553955.1. Lineage (GTDB taxonomy): Bacteria > Bacillota > Clostridia > Oscillospirales > Ruminococcaceae > UMGS1668. The sequence goes on along the minus strand of USFO01000032.1, from coordinate 14,479 downwards.
CGCTTGAGGCGGAGCTTTTGGAGAAGATAAACGCCCTCGGCATAGGACCGCAGGGCTTCGGCGGCAGAACCACCGCCCTTGCGGTGGCAATAGAACATTACCCCACCCATATTGCGGGGCTGCCGGTGGCGGTGAACATCAACTGCCATGTGGCAAGACATAAAACGGAGGTGCTTTGATATGCCGAAAAAGCTGAGGGTTCCCTTTACTCCCGAGGAGGCGCGGGCTTTGCGCGCAGGGGAGAGCGTGCTTCTCTCCGGAACTGTCTATACCGCCCGTGACGCGGCGCACAAGCGCCTTTGCGAGCTGCTTTCCGAGGGGAAGGAGCTGCCCCTTGACATAAGGAACGCAACCATTTATTATGTGGGTCCCACTCCGGCGAGGGAGGACAGAGCCATAGGCTCCGCGGGACCCACCACCTCGTACAGAATGGACGCCTATTCCCCGGCGCTTATCGCCGCGGGAGAAACCGGAATGATAGGAAAGGGCAAGCGGGGCGAGGAGGTTATCGCCGCCATGAAGGAGCACGGCGCGGTGTACTTCGGCGCCATAGGCGGCGCGGGAGCGCTGCTGAGCCACTGCATAAAAAAGGCGGAGGTCATCGCCTACGAGGATTTGGGGGCGGAGGCTCTGCGCCGCCTTGAGGTGGAGGATTTCCCGGTGACGGTGGTAATCGACTGCGAGGGGAACAACCTCTACGAGCAGGGAAGAAAAGCATATTTGGAAAGCGTGGCGGCGGATGAAGTATAATATAAATCCCGAAAGCGGAATACCCATTTACCGCCAGCTTGCGGACATAATTTTCGCCGAAATAAAAAGCGGTTCGATAAAGAGCGGAAGCAAGCTGCCAACGGTGCGGGAGCTTGCAGAGGAGGCGGGAGTGGCAAGAGGAACGGTGAAGCGCGCCTACGAGGAGCTTCGCCGGGACGGAGCGGTGGAGATGACCCAAGGACGGGGAACCTTCGCAAAATACGCTCCGGAAAGCGGTAAAAGCCGCAAGGACAGAGCCATGGAGGCCATAGACAAGATGCTTGACACCCTGCGGGAGCTGGAGCTTTCCCCCTCGGAGGCGCAGATTTTCGTGGAGCTGCGTTTGCGGGAATACGCCCGCCGCGGGGACAGGGCAAGGGTCGCCCTGGTGGAATGCACCCCGGAAATTCTTGGGCAGATTTCGCAGGGGCTGCGGGAGCTTGAGGGGGCGGAGGTGCGGCCTTTTCTTCTGAGCGACGTTCTGAGCTACCCATACAAGCTTAGCGACGACGCGGATATAATCTTAACCACGCAGAACCATGCGGCGGAGCTTGAAAAGGCTCTGCCGGAGGAAAAAAAGCTTATGCGGGCGGCGCTGGCGCTTCGGCCGGAGAGCGTTCGGGAAATAGCGGCGCTGCCGCCGAACGCCGCCGTGGGGATAGTCTGCAAAAGCCCCCGCTTCGGAGCCTTGATGGCGGCGGCGCTGAAGAACTATTCCAGAGCGGAAAGCCGGGCGCAGCCCTTTGTGCTCGGAGGGGAGCTTTCTGAGTATCTCAAGGGCAAAACCGCCGTGCTGCTGCCGGAAAATTACGAAAATTTCTGTTCGCCGAAGGAGGCAAAGGAGCTTTCCGCCTTCGGTGAAGCCGAAACCCTGATAAAATGCGGCTACGGCGCGGACAGCGGAACGCTTATCGCCCTTGAGGAGCGCATAAAGGCGGTCAAAGAGGAAAAGAAGCTGTGAGAATGGGATGAAGAAAAGCCTGCCCGGGTGGGGCAGGCTTTTTTGGTTTTTGGGGGAACTATGGGTTGCAGCAAATCACTCAAATTCGATTATCTGACCTATGCTGTTGCTGCCCCAAATGTATACATCGCCGTTTTCGGAGATAGCCGTGCCATCACATCTGCCAATGCAAAATTGAGTGATATTCCGATAATCGAGTTTTGTCGGTTCGGAAACGATCTCGAATTTACCATTTTGAGAATCGATATTTGATTCATGTATGAGCCCTTCGGTGTCAATTCCCCAAACATAGATTTCGCCATCTTCCGAAAGAGCTCCGACAACATCAAGCGAGCCGCTTATGCTTTTGATATTTTCAAGATCCTTTTTGTATATCATCTCCGAGATATAACTGTCGGTTTCCTCGTTTGATACTCCTGTATATGGGTAGCCAAACATATATAGGTTGCCGTTTTCTGATAATGCAACGACATTGAATGTAAGCGCTGCGACATCAACAATCTTTTCCGGAAAATCAATTTTAGTAACATCTTTGAAAACAAGATCCGGTATTTTGGCGTATAGATCAGATAAAAGAATTCCTTGAATATAAACTTCGCCTTCATCGGAAAGAAACACATAGGACAAAATAGAAGTATCAACTTTTTTACACTTAAAGTCAAGCGGTAATTCCATAAAGAATTTATCTTTTTTGGATTCATCCAAGCCCCCTTCGAACTCGTTATAGCTTTTGACTAATTCCATTTTGGAACCGGCATGATAGACCGAACCGTCCTCTTTAAGCGCAAGTGTAAATGACGGAGCCATTGAAACCTGTTTTATATTCGAGAGTCCTGCCACTTTTGTTGGAATTGATACAGGACTATCTCCTTGTCCCGTTTCAGGGGCACCAACATGCATTCCCCATGTGTACAAATCTCCACTTTCGGTCAGCGCGTAACTACTTACTACCGACCCAGCGTCTACCACAGGTTCAGGGAAACAATGCCTATACGGAGGAACAGGCGTTGCTTTTTTCCCCTCTGGAATATCATTGTCAACCTCGCCGTTGCCTATTCCGCCGTAAACATTTGTACCCCAAAACACAGCGGAACCGTCATTCAATACAGCAGCTCCTGTTCCATAATAGCAGTTTATACTTTTAATATCCTTTTTGTATAAGTGCTCAAGATAGGAACTTTCTATGACTGTTTGTACGGTGCTTTCGCTTTCGGAAGAAGAAATTTCGCTGTTTTTGGAATTTGAACTCGCAGAAGAGACATTATCTGGTGTGCTATTGCAGGAAACGAGCAAAGCACAAATGCAAACAATGCAAATTGCTTTCAAAAGTTTCATTTGGTTCTCCTTAAATAATCATTTTGCTATTAAGTACTAGAAGCTCAACTGACTTTAGGAAAAACAACATAGGTAAAAGGATCTGTTATAGTCCCATTTACTCTGACCTCAAAATGGAGATGAATACCGCTGGATAAACCTGTTGTTCCTACACGACCTAAAGTGTCTCCTTTGACAACTGCTGTTGTAGCAATGGTATCTGTTGGATCTACTGGTATACCCTTAGCTTTCTCCACCCGAGGATATCCCTCAGAAGCATAATCGTGAGAGGAAATCCCATCAAAGGAATCAAGATGCCCATAGATTACTGTATAATTGCCGGAAGACAATCTGACATGTTTACCGTAGTTAGCAAATAATATTGTTCCATCCGCACAGTGTTTGGTGGTTTCTTGAAATTTTGCAGTACCGTTAAAAACCGCATAGACTTCCGGATGAGATCCACCGTGTCCGCCTACATCTGTGCCGGTATGGCCATTTGGATCCGTAGCAGTGTCGCCATAATACTGAGTGACTTTACCTTTAGTTATCGGGGTTGCCCAGCCAGATGCGGGTGTATATACGGCAGTATTGGTTATGTAGCCGCGGGTTAGAACACCGTTTTCATTTTTGAATTGGATATAGGCGTAATTTCCGGAGATTGCATAAACATAAACAATTGCACGATAAGAAACAAAACCTACTTGGGTACCAATGTCCTTGTTTAGATAAAGATATGTATTACCGGTTGCTGTAATATATCCAAGAACATCGCTTGTTGTTGCTCGTGGTCCAACTCCGTTAGGACTAAGCGGAACGGTTCCGCCATAGAACCGCAGTCCTTCCCGAAGCATTTCTTCTCTTGTTTTTTGATCAATCGGCTTGTCATAGGGTATGCCTTTTTGCCGTGCCTCGGCAAAAGTCAAAGCGGAATCATCTCTTTCGGGGCTTTCATTTGCGGCACTGGCAGGCACCGCCATGCCAGCAAGAAGCACGATAGCTAAAACAAGGGATAACAGTTTTTTCATTTTACACACTCCTTTTTTGTTAAAGAGGCATCATTTCTGCTCGAGGTTCGGCTGAGCAGCCCATTGGACTCACATCCTTTCTGTTTTTACATCTTGTTTGTTTACCGGCTTATTATAAAAGCAAATGGGTTGTTTTTTGCTGAATTGCGGCTTTGAAAAAAGCTTTCATATATATAGACCCGAAAATTGCAAAAGTGCAACGCTTATTTTGAAAATTCGGCGGATTGCACAAAAACGGAGCGGGGATTTTGTGCAATTAGCTTTATTTTCGTTTACATGCTTTTGCCGATACCACATAAGCAACGGCAAAAATTATTGCAGCGACGAACAGTATTTGTGAAATGTTTTTGTGTGAGAAATTGTATTCACTATTGTCGACAACAAAAACCGGAACCTGTGCGCCCGTGGACGGGTTTTCGCCCGGGGCAAGGTTCTTGAGTGCTTCGGCTTGCTCTTTTTGCTCCGCTGCAAGACCTTTTGCAAATTTGAGCAGTGTGCTGTCAACGTTCACTATCCCTTTATTGCTTTCGGTGAACAAATCTCCGTTTGCACCCTTGAAGCTGCTTGCAATCAGGGATGTTTTGTCGCCATCCATTATATAATAAACATACCCCGCACCCTCAACAAACATAAACTTTGCGTTTTCGGTCAAAGAACTTGCTTTGCTGTTAATAAGTGCTGAAATTCGCTTTGCGTTTACAGTTTCAAAATCCACGGAATTGTTTTTATCGTCGGACGGTGCATACATCATAATGTCGTCTTCGCTGAATATCAGCGTTCCGGCAAATTTGTTTTCGGCATTCAGCGCATCTGCGGCATAAAGCTTGTATCCGTCAAAAAAGTACGGCTCGTATTCAAATTTTCCGCTTTCGGCATAGTCATAAAGGTTTGCGTAGTAAAGCGGCATAACCGTTTTCATATCGATGGATATTTCGTATTCGGCAAGGCATTTGCCGAGCATGGAATCTTCGATGTTTTTCATAAAAGAATTTTTTTCGGATTCACTTGCGTAAATCGAATTGCCCGTGCTTGACGCCGCGAACGCAGTTACGGCAAGGGACAAGGCGATGAGTAGGCTTAGCATAAGTGAAAGTGTCTTTTTCATGGTGGTGACCTCCTATTGGTGGTGTATGGAGTGGTTTGGTTGGCATGTAAAAACTACATTTGTCATACTTATCATAGCACTTTGCTTCTTTGCTTGCAATCAGCAGGGTGCACAAAATTTTGTTATCATTTTTGTGCAGGGTGACGGGGGAAGTGAGTGGAAACGCTATTACTGGTTGGGGATACAACCCCTCAGTCAAGCCCTTAAAAACTAAAAGGCTTGACAGCTCCCCTTACACAGGGGAGCCGAGAACGTTCCGTAAACGCTCGCAGCGAATCTTGCACAGGGGAGCCGAGAAACGCACTCCGTCGCCGCTGTGCGCCCTACCTATAAAAATGTGCCGCCACGGGCGGCACACCTAAACTTTTTGCCCCGCAGGGGCAAAAAACATAACCCGCCCAAGGGGCGGACATAACCGCGCCGCAGGCGCGACATAACCCGCGGCAAAGCCGCGGATATAACTGCGGCTGCGCCGCATTGTCGGCTATGCCGACAAAATTGTTCCTCTCGACAAACTTGGGGTTTGGTGATATAATGGCATTCGGAAAAATTCGTTTATTCGGAGGTGCTTTTTTATGAGCATGAGCAGAGATTACGCAGAGTTCGCCACCGCAAAGGCGGCGGAGCTGCTTGCCATTGACAGTCCCACCGGGTTCACCGCAAGGGCGGCAGAGTGGGTGAAAAACGAGTTCGAGAGCCTCGGCTTTTCCGCCGAAATGACCAACAAGGGCGGCGTGCTCATAACGCTGGGCGGCGAAAACGCCGCAGACGCCATCTTCCTTGAGGCGCACACGGACACCCTCGGCGGCATGGTGGCGGAGGTCAAAGCAAACGGCCGCCTGCGCCTTACGCCCCTTGGCGGAATGCGTGCGGAGAACGGCGAATGTGAAAATGTTCGTATATACACCCGGGGCGGCAAGGTATATGAGGGAACCTTGCAGATCTGCAACCCCTCCGTCCATGTGAACGGCGATTACGCCGAGGTGAAGCGCAGCTTTGACACCACCGAGGTTGTTATAGACGAGGACGTTTGCAGCGGGGACGCCGCCCGCGCCCTTGGCATTGAGGTGGGGGACATTGTGTGCTTCGAGCCGCGCACGAGAATTACGAAATCCGGCTATATCAAGAGCCGCTTTCTTGACGACAAGCTTTCCGTGGGAATTCTGCTGGGCTTTGCCAAGTACATAAGCGACAACAAAATCACTCTGCCCCGCAGGGTCTATGTTCATGTGACCGTGTACGAGGAAGTCGGCCACGGCGGTGCGGGCAGCGTTCCCGCAGGCGTTACCGAGGCCATAAGCGTGGATATGGGCTGCGTGGGCGACGGCGTTTGCTGCACCGAGCGTCAGGTTTCCGTCTGCGCCAAGGATTCCGGCGGTCCGTACAGCTACGAGGTCGTGGGAAAGCTTATTGAAGCGGCGAAAAAGGAGGGAGCGGACTACGCCGTGGACGTTTACCCCCACTACGGCTCCGATGTGGAGGCGACCCTCGGCGCGGGAAACGACGTGCGCCACGGACTTATCGGCTCCGGCGTTTACGCAAGCCACGGCTACGAACGCAGCCACAAGGACGGCGTTATGAACACCCTTTTGACGCTGAAGGGGTATTTGGGAATATAAAAGCGGTCGGCGGTGACTGAGTGCGAATCTCGGCTCCCCTTATTTATAAGGGGAGCTGGATTTTGTTGCCGCTTCGCGGCAACAAAAGACTGAGAGGATCTTTGTCCGCCTTACTGTGGGTATATTGACCACATTTATTACTGTCATCAAGGCGTTAGAGGATCCTCTCAGTCACGGCGGTTAAATCCTTTATCGCCGCGACAGCTCCCCTTACAAGTAAGGGGAGCCAAGATTCGCTCTGCAAACGCTCAGTGCGACCCTTGCACAGGGGAGCCGAGGGCACTTTTGCGCTGTGCTCCAAGTTAACTGAGCGTGAACCTTTCCCGCCGAGAATTCCTGCAAATAAAATTTTATTTTTATTGCCGTAAAATTGTTGACAAATCGGGCTTCCTTTGATATAATTATTCGTGCGTTATGCGGATGTAATTCATTGGTAGAATGCCAGCCTTCCAAGCTGGATAGGGGGGTTCGATTCCCCTCATCCGCTCCACAGGATGCGCCAATAGCTCAGCTGGATAGAGCATCTGCCTTCTAAGCAGAGGGTCGGGGGTTCGAGTCCCTCTTGGCGCACCATATTCGGTGGGCGTAGCGTAGCTGGCCTAACGCGTCAGATTGTGGCTCTGAAGATCGTGGGTTCAAATCCCACCCCCCACCCCACTAATAGCTTGAAGTGCCCATGGTTTTTGCTATGGGCACTTTGACTAAAACGACTAAAACAATGTAATTTCATATTGGGCTGTCGCCAAGCGGTAAGGCACAGGACTTTGACTCCTGCATCCCGTGGGTTCGAATCCCGCCAGCCCAACCAAAAAAACGGGAGATTCGGTCGAGTCTCCCGTTTTTTTTATCAAACGAGGTGTATTTATATGAATTACCGGGGCTATATAATTTACCGTGCCAGAATACTGCGGAGCTGGAGTCAGGCGGGGCTGTGCAAAGGGATTTGCACGGTTTCGTACCTGTCGAAAATCGAAACAGGCAAAGCCGAACCGTCGGAGGAAATTTTGCGGCTTCTTTTGGAGCGACTGGGTCTTAAAAGCGACGCCGAAACGGAGAAGGAAGCCGCCGCGCTTGCCGAGCGCGGTTGGGAGCTGCTGCTTGACGGCAGGGAAGCGGAGCTTGCCGGGTTGCTGCGCGGAACGGACACGGAGCGTTACACTGCCGTACCCGCATGGCTTGACTTGGTGCTGCTTTCTCTTAAAGAGCCTTTGGACGCGGCGCTTGAGCAGTGCATGGATATTAGGCAGCTTGCCTTGCAGCGGATTTTGCAGGGGCGGCAGGCGGAAGCGGTTCGCCTTTTTCCGAACGCATATACTTTTTTGGTGCTCGGCATTGCAGAATATAATAAGGGGAACTACTCTGCCGCCGTGGACAGCTTGCAGACTGCGTATGACTTGGCGTGCAGGGACGGCGCAGTGCGGATTATGCTTGAAGCGAAGCTTTTCCTCGGGAATTCGTACAGCAACCGGAAGGATTTATCCAATATGGAGCGCCATTACCGTGTGGGAAAGCGGCTTGCGGAGGACTTGAGGGATGAGAGCGCTTTGTGGGTAATAGGCTATAACACCGCATCGACATGGCTTGAGGCAGGGCGCTATGAGGACGCTTACGAATGGTTTTCCGTTCAGGAGCAGCCGACAATGATGTCGCTGCACAAGCTGGCGATTTGCTGCGAAAAGACAGGACGGCGGGAGGAAGCCCTCTGCGCGCTGGAGCGGGCGAAAGGCATGGATACGGACGAGGTGGAGCGCTCTCTTGCGCTGCAGCTTTTGGGGCTTGTTCGTTATCGGCTTGAGCACCCGGACTATCTTTCAAGGGAGGAATACGGCTTGCTGCTTTTGAGCTGCTTTGAACGCATCAGAAAGGAGCTGCCCTCCGGCTATGCGGTTTTTCACCTGCCATGGGTGCTGGAATGGTACAAGGCGGCAAGGCAATACAAAAAAGCCTGCGACCTTTTGGAGGATTTTCCTGAAAAAACGCTGTAAAGTGCGTTTTAACACGCGTTTTTGAAGAAATTTTCCCAAATATACGGGGTTTATTTGCTTCACTTGATGTGCTATACTGAGTGCAGAGGTGAATGAAATGAAAACGAATAAGCTTTGGACGCGGAACTTCCGTCTTGTGATTCTTGCGTCCGGTATGGGAACCTTGGGCACAATTGCGGGAAGCTTTGCGCTATCCTTTTTGGTGTTCGACGAAACGGGGAGCACCTTGGCTTCCGCACTGATAATAGCGATTCAGCTTTTGCCGTATCTGCTGCTGCCGGTTTTGGTTGCGCCGTTTATGGATAGGCTTCCACGCAAGTCCTTTTTGGTGGCGGGCGATGCCGCGAATGCGGTTCTGATTGCCGGAATGGGGCTGTGGCTGCTTAATTTCAGCTTTTCCTATGCGGGCTATCTGGTGCTGTCCCTGATGTTAGCGTGCCTTGGCGCAATAGACGAGCTTGCTTTTACGAGTATCTACCCGGAGCTGATTCCGCAGGGCGCGGAGCAGAAGGGGTACGCTGTTTCCTCCATGCTCTACCCGGTTTTGAAGGTGATTATGACGCCGCTGGCAGCGGTGCTGCTCGATACGCTGGGCGTTGCGTGGATTTTGATTGCGCAGAGCGGGTTTTCCCTGGCGGCGGCGGTGACGGAAAGCTTTATCCGCATAGACGAAACCGCGCGGGAGCACCGTGAGCCGTACTCCTTCGCGGCGTGGATAGGCGACATACGGGAGGCGGCGCGTTATTTGAAGAAGGAGCGGGGTCTGCGCAGCCTGTATGAATACATGGCTGTTACAAACGGCATAGCAAACGGCTTTTCGCCAATTTTAGTGGCGTTCTTCCGCACCTTTCCGGGGTTTACCGCCGCGATGTATTCCGCTTTTTCCGTGGCGGAGTTTATAGGACGAACTATCGGCAGCGCGCTGCAATACAGGGTAAATATTCCCGATAAAAAAAGATTTGGCTTTACACTTTTTGTCTATCAGTTCTATGAAGCTATGGACATGTGCCTGCTTTGGCTGCCGTACCCGCTTATGCTGCTGAACCGGGGCATCTGCGGCTTTCTTGGAAGCAACAGCGCTATTTTAAGAAACTCCGCCGTACAGCGGTACATTCCGGAAAAGCTGCGCTCGCGCGTGAACGCCGCAATCAGCGTGCTGGTCACTGCCGGGGACAGCGTTTTCTCGCTGCTGATGGGCTTTCTCGGGGAGCTTTTTGACTATCGCCTTTGCGTCACCATAGGGGGCGGAGTCGCCATGCTTACCTGCTGGCTTTTGATTTGGGGCAGGCGCACAGATGTGAGAAAGGTTTACGAAGCGGGCGCAGCTTCAAACTTTGCTGCCGCGGAATAATATTATACACAAAGAAAAAAATCAATCTTTGTCGAAAAAGATTTATAGTATACTATGAATGATTATTGACTAAGATTGATTTTTTGGGTATAATATAAGCACGAGAGGTGATAAGGATGGCAATTACGACGAAAGAGGGCATTCTTAAGGTTCTGAGCGCGTATAATCCCTGGTGGAAAACCGGAACGGTAAACCCGCAGTTGTCAAAAACGTATAGAAGATTCGCTTTTTATGAAGCAATGAAGCGGCTTGCGGAAAAAGAAATTCGCCGTTCGGTTATTTTGACGGGAACAAGACGGGTCGGCAAAACGACAATTCAATATCAGATGATAGAGGCGCTGCTGAAGGCGGGCGTTGCTCCGCAAAAAATTGTATTTGTATCGCTTGACCACCCGATGCTGAAGCTCAGCCAGTTCCAAGATGTGCTGGAATGCTACCATGAAAATATTTATGCCGAGCAGGATGCCTATTACTTCTTTGACGAGGTACAATATGCGCAGGATTGGGATCGCTGGCTTAAAATCATATACGATACGCAGCCCGATACGCATGTTGTTGCAACCGGTTCCGCAAGCCCGGCGCTGACAAAGGGCAGCAGAGAGAGCGGAGCGGGGCGCTGGACTGTGATTCAGGTGCCGACAATGTCATTTTATGAATACTGCGAGCTGCTCAACATTGACAGTCCGGATATTCAGCCGGAGCTGAAGGTGACTTCGCTGCTTAACAAAAGCCAGATTGAAAGAACACAGATTATGATGCAGCTTTCCAAGGTGCAGAACCATTTTATGCGTTATTTGCAGGTGGGCGGCTTTCCGGAGCTGGCGCTTGCGGATAATGATTTGATGGCGCAGCAGGTTATGCGGGAGGATGTGGTCGACAAGGTTCTGAAGCGTGATTTGCCATCGCTCTACAACATAAGAAATGCAACAGAGCTTGAAAGGATATTTTTGTACCTATGTAATGTTTCTTCCGATATTGTGTCGATAGAGGCAATTACGAAAGAGCTTAACGGCGTTTCACGCACAACGGTGGAAAACTATATTCGGTATCTGGAAAGCGCAAACCTTATATATCAAAGCTGGCCGGTAGATATGGCAGGAAAAAAAGTGCTGAAAGCAAGCCCTAAAATTTATATTGCCGATGCTGCAATACGCAATGCGGTGCTGATGGACGATTCAATTCTGTCTAACCCCGTTGAAATGGGAAAGGTAGTTGAAACCGCTGTATATAAGCATGTGGCGGCGTTCTATTATCAATATGCCACATCCGTCGGGTATTTTCGCGGAGGAAAAAAAGGAAAAGAAATAGACATAGTTGTGGATTACCCAAACATCAAAAATATTTTGATAGAGGTAAAATACAGGGACGGCGCTCCCATTGCCGATGACGACGCAATTGCAGAGCTGTGCGAGGAAGCCTCCGCCGCCATTGTTGTTACAAAAAGCGCCGACGATTTCGGCGCTCACAATACAAAAAGCGGAAGAGAGCTTTTGAGAATACCGGCTTTTGCGTTTCTGTATTTGCTTGGAAATGCCGAAAAGCACGGGTACAGAGGAATTGAATAACACAAAAAGCACCCGCTTTTGCGGGTGCTTTTATATTTTCTCAAAGAGCAGCCCGATTTGCTTTTCCGTTCTGTTTCTGCTATAATAAAAAAATATAAATTTACACACAGTTCATAAAACGCTTTGCAAAAGTCTGTATAATGATAAATTGTGAAACTATTGAAAGGGGGCGTGTTCCTTTGAAAAATATGATGAAGCTTTGCGCGTTGCTGATGGCGGCGGTGCTTGTTTTCGGCGGCTGCAAAAAGCAGGAGGAAGGCCCGAGTGAGGACAACCCTACGGATTTCAGCTATGATATGCTTGATATTTCCACAATTGCGGATGAAATTTACGACCTTGCCACGCTTGGCGAGCTGACCGCCGCCAGCGTTCAGAGGGTGACGGACGAAACCACCCTCAGCGAGCAGTATTATCTCAACCTTGACGATGTAATCGCCATGGACGTTCGCTCCGCCGAAGGAAAATACGGCGTCGCCGATGTTGCCATAATCCGAGTCAAGGAGGGCAAGGGCGACGAGGTTATAGATTCGCTGGAGCGGCGGAAGGATGACCGCATAAACGAATTTTCAAACTACGACGTATATGATTCTTACGCCATCGCCATGAACGCGGACGTTTATCAGACCGGCGAGCTTGTGGTGATGCTGATGCTTGACGACGACGCCAAAACCGCCGCAAGGGCGCTTATCGAATCGTATCTTCCGTAATTTTTGCAAGGAGGCGCAGTAATGCTTAACCGGATGAATTGGTGGGGGAAACTTTCGAACAAAAAACGCGGCGGAATTTTCATTGCAGCAGGGGCGCTTTGCCTTTTGGGCTGCATTCTGCTGCTTGTTTTTACCGAGAGTATTTTTTCCACCGTGCTGTTATATTTCTCCCTTGACTTTAATATAATCGGTCTGTATATCATTTTGTGGGTAAAGGACGGGAAAGACAAATGACAAAAAGCGAGGTTCTTCGCCGCACGTGGGCGGATATTTCCCTTGACGCCATAGATTACAATTTCAGAAAAATCCGCGGCGCCGCAAACGGAGCCATGGTTATGGCGATAGTCAAGGCGGACGCCTACGGCCACGGCGACAGAATGACAGCGCCGTTCCTTGAGGAATGCGGCGCGGACTGGTTCGGCGTTTCGAATTTGGGCGAGGCTTTGGGCATAAGAGAAAGCGGCGTCACAAAGCCGATACTCATACTCGGCGGAACTCCGGCGGAATGTGCCGGCGACCTTGCCGAATGGAACATCACCCAGACGGCGTATTCGCTGCAATACGCGAAAGAGCTTTCCGCAGAGGCGGAAAAGCGCGGCGTTACCGTTGACGTTCACCTCAAGTTCGACACGGGCATGGGCAGAATAGGCTTTGTGTGCTCCGAGGACAACTTTGATCTTGCCATAGGCGAGGCAAAGCAGGTTGCGGCGCTGCCGAACATTCGGGTGACCGGCGCGTTTACGCACTTTGCCTCCGCAGACGAGCCCGACGAGGACGGCGTTGCTTACACGAAATTACAGTTCAGCCGTTTTTGCCGCGCCTGCGACGCGCTGAAAGCGCAGGGCGTGGATGTTGGCATCCGCCACTGCTGCAACAGCGCCGCCATACTCTGCTTTCCGGAAATGCACCTTGACATGGTGCGCGCGGGAATCATTCTGTACGGGCTTTATCCCGCGACTGGCGAAGCAATCACCTCAAAAATGAAGCTGCGCCCGGCAATGGAGCTTCGCACGGTGATAAGCCTTGTGAAGGACTACGAAAAGGGCGGCTGCATAAGCTACGGGCGGCGGTTTACCGCCGAAAAGGACATGAGAGTGGCCTCCACCGCCATCGGCTACGCCGACGGCTACCACCGGGTGCTTACGAACAAGGCGCGGATGATAGTTCGGGGCAAATATGCACCCGTTGTGGGCAGCGTCTGCATGGATCAGACCATGCTTGACGTGACGGAAATTCCGGACGCGCGAGAGGGCGACGTCGTCACCGTTTTCGGCCGCGACGGCGATGCTTTTGTTTCCGTTGACGAGGTTGCGGCCCTTGCCGGAACCATAAATTACGAGATTGTGTGCGCCGTTTCCCGCCGGGTGCCACGCTGCTACTATCACCACGGCGAAAACGTGCACAACTTTGACTACGCAAGGTGGAAGGAAAAATGACGGAGATACGCAGGCTTTCCGCCGGGGATGCGGCGGCAGCCGCCGCCATTGAGGCGGCGTGCTTTTCCTGCCCGTGGAGCGAAGCAACCCTTGCCGCAGAGCTTGCGAACCCGCTGAACGATTTTTTCGGCGCATTTGACGAAGGCAGCGGGCTTTGCGGGTATATCGGCGGGCAAACCGTCGCCGGAGAGACGAGCATTTTTAACATAGGCGTGCTGCCGGACTGCCGCCGCAAGGGTACTGCAAAGGCTCTTGCAAAGCGGTTTATTGCGGAGGTGCAGCCGAAAACCAATGTGATTTTCCTTGAGGTACGCCCCAGCAACCTGCCCGCCATAAGCCTTTACGAAAAGGCAGGCTTTGTCTTTTGCGGAATACGGAAGAACTATTATACGAACCCTGCGGAGAATGCGCTGCTAATGCGCCTTGCCTTTGACGGCACGCAGGAATATGAGGATGAATAAAAAGCCCGTGCTTAAGCATGGGCTTTTTTAATGCGGAATTAGGAATTAGGAATGAGGAATAGTGTGGAGTGTGGAGCTGCGCACAGAATCAAATCTGTGCGAACCGCGGCTTGCACTTTTGCAATTCTGTGGCTTGCGGCGGAGCCGCCTCGGCTCCCCTGTGCAAGGGGAGCTGGCTTTTCGGCTTGTTTCACAAG